>CAWUOF010000249.1:0-6495 GCA_963923765.1 uncultured bacterium
TACTTCTGACTCACGGGCAGCTAGTTCGGCTTCTGCTTGGGTGACGGCTGTAGTTAATATCGTTTCATCTAATTGGGCGATAATTTGACCTGGTACTACAGGCTCTCCTATGTTTACAGTTAAGTTTAGTAATCTTCCTTCTACTTGGGAACGTAAAGAAACTTCTCGATAGGGTTTAGTTGTGCCAATATATGTGGGTGTTTCTTGTAAAATTCCATTACGGGCGATCGCTGCATCCACCGCCGTTATACTTGGTTTTTGTGTATTTGCTTTTGGTGCCTGCGCTTCTGCTTCTGCTTTTCCTAATAGGCTACACCCGGCTGATATCATTAATACAGGTAATAGACAAAAGCTGAAAAAAAAGCTGGTTGGCGATCGTGTTTGGGTTTTCGACAAGGATAAGGTGCTAGAATAGGTGGTCTTCATGGTGAGGAGTATCACAAATCTTAACAATTTTATATTTTAACTGGTATTTGTGATAATTTTTTCTACTTTACCAGTTTTTTCTAGCTAAAATTAATATCCTACTAGGACTTACCCTTGATATTATTAATAAATAATCAGGGTATTGTAGTTAATTTTGGATAATACTACTTAGTATAGTTTGTAATCTTTGTTTTTCCGAAGCTAAAGAAAATTCTTTTTGAATGCGATCGCTGGCGGCTAAACCTATTTTTTTTCGCATTTCTAAACCTAATTCCCAACATTCTAAAATCGCATCACCCAAATAATTTAACTGATGTCTCGGCAAAATAAAACCCTCTTTGCCATTTTCCATTATCTCCGGAATTCCCCCAGCATCACTGACAATACAACAACATCCACACGCCATAGCTTCTAACAAAGCATTGGGCATCCCTTCCCACAAAGACGGCTGAAGATAAATATCGCATAATTGTAAATAATTAGCTATGGTTAACCTATCCTGTAAATGACCTGTAATAATAATTCTTTCACTATTTTCTGGATATTGATTTTTATATAATTGTAAAACAGTTTCTTGGGTGTTCCTCACTTCCCCTATAATTAACAAACAAGCGGGATATTTTTCCCGCACTTTATTTAAAGCATCTAGTAGAAAACGTTGCCCTTTTTTTTCTCTTAATTCTCCAGAAAATCCTAAAATTATTTCATTTTCAGCTATTCCTAATTCTGGTTTAAGATTATTTAATTTTATATCAGTTTTAGCTAAACAAAAAATATCAGTATTAACGGCATTTTTTATAACTTTTATATCATTTCTATTACTTAATATTTTTACTTTTTTTGCTAAATCTTGGGTTACTGTTGTAATTACATTAGCTGTAGTTAAAGTCCACTGTAATCGAGCAAAATCTCCAGGGGGAAACATTTCTTTATCTATATCATTACCTCTCACACTAACTATACTAATTAAATTATTCATAGCAGCAAAACAAGTAGCTAAAAAGCCACCGGGGAAAATATAATGTCCCCAAATCATATTATAGTTACGATTTTGTTGTAACCAGTCTAAAATATTAAGAGTATGGGGCATAGTCATATCCCAATGGCGATAACGTCCGATGCGATAAACTTGCGGATTTTTACTATTAGTAAGTGTTACATCGGGTTGTAATAATTCTCCTGGTTGTAAATATCTACTCCAGACTAAGATATCTACTTCTAAGCCTAATTGAGACAAATTTTTACAGAGGCGATCGGCACTACTAGCCACTCCTCCAATATCCGGGGGAAATCTTTCAGTAATAAATAAAAGTCTTGAGGTTTTATTTATCATAGATATTTGCCAAGTTTTGATGATATTTTTAGGTTTATTTTCTATCTTTAAAAGTTGGCAATTCCATCACTGCTTCCATAAGGTCAACATCGGTGATAGTTTCCTCAATTAAGTTAATTCCAGCATTAGTTAAATCAGCATTATTAAGATTAGCCCCATTAAGATTAGCGCCTTCTAAATCGGCTCTAGTTAAATCAGTACCTCGCAAATCAGCTTGATTTAAATTAGCCTGATTTAAACGAGAACCCGTTAAATCTGCTTTGCGTAAATCTGCACCGCGTAAATTAGCACTAATTAAACTCGATCGAGTTAAATCTACTCCTCTTAAATCAGCATCTATTAAATTAGCGTGATTTAAACAAGCGCCTGTTAAATCTGCACCTCTTAAATCCGCCCCTTCTAAATTAACATCTTGTAGATTTGCTCTCCGCAAATTAGCATTAGTTAAATCTACGCCGCGTAAATCTGCATTTTCTAATTTAGCTCCGCTTAAATTAGCATCACTCATATTAGCATCGCGCAAATCAACACCACTTAAATTTATTTCTGGTAACGAAACTTTTGGCGCAATTAAATAAGCACCGGCAAAAGAAAGATCAACTCCCTCGGAAAATATAGTTTTTTTTGTATAAACTGTTTTTCTGAGGATAGCTCCTTTTAATTCCGCCCCGCGAAGATTAGCTCCATCTAATGTAGCTCGACTAAGATTAGCACCTTCTAAATTTGCTCCAGTTAAATTAGCTTTTTTTAAATTTGCTCCCCGTAGATCTGCTCGTTTAAGATCTGCTTCACATAAATTTACGCCACTGAGATTTGCTCCGGGCAAAGATATATTATTGGTAATTAATAAAGCCCCAGCAGCGATCGGATCGAAGCCATCGGAAAATCTTGTCCCGATACTATAAACGGCTCTTTGTAAAATCGCTCCATGTAAATTAGCTTCGCTGAGATCTGCCCCTCTAAGATTAGCGCCTATTAAGTTAGCTCCACCTAAATTAGCTCCGATTAAATTAGTATTTCTGAGATTAGCTCCTCTTAAATCTGTATCTGTTAATTCTGCTCCGACTAAACTCGTTTCACTAAGATTAGCTGCACTGAGATTAGCACCTGTGAGACTGGCTAAATTTAAACAAGCTTCCCCTAAATTTGCCCCGGTCAGATTAGCTAAACTTAGGTCAGCTTCTATTAAGTCGGCATAGCTAAGATTAGCTTCGCTCAGGTCCTCTGCTCGGAGACATACTCCTCGCAAATATGTACCTTTCAGGTAAGCCCCTCGGAGGTCTTGCCCTTTTAAATCTGTCGCCGCGAAGCTCGATCGGCTTAATTCATACCCAGTTGGCTCTTTGCTATTCAAGGATCGCCCCAATTAGAAACCTAATGGACATTGAATACTATAGTTTTTACATTTTGATTTAATCTGATTTTCCATACATTTAATATATTTTTTGTCAAGGGTAAAGATACAGATTTTTTTTAAATAAAATAAATTACATTCTCTTTTAACCAATTTAGTCTGATGTTTACGGATCTGTCTGCAATTCAAATATATTTTTTTGGAATTGGTCTGTTCCAATGATTATTTTAACTAATGGACATCCGAAATTAGGCCAAAAGTAGCTATAATATTACTGCTCTGGGTCCAAAAAAGATTTTTTAAAATTTTTTTCTAAAAACTCTTGACATTTCCCCGGCAGTCAATGTTAATATATCAAATGTTGAAGCAATGGGGCGTCGCCAAGTGGTAAGGCAGCGGGTTTTGGTCCCGCCATTCAGAGGTTCGAATCCTTTCGCCCCAGTTAATCCTCAAAAATATATTCTCATTTTCCATCGCCCCTAATGTTTTAAAAGGGCGAAAATTTTTATTTTAAAACCGAACAAGAGGACAAGGAAAAAATAAGGTTAAAATTAGACATTTCCTTGCATCAAAAGTAAAATCAGTTTTAGTATAAAAATCATCTAATTTTTTAGATGCATCTTTGTAAATAACGGTTGTTGCGATGACAACGCTACTTATGGACTACACAAAAAAATCCTAGATATTTGTCCCATTCAAATATTGTTTGCAAATATAAAATACACCTAATTGCTTTCTATTCCCTATTACCTTTTGAAAAAAATATAAAATATCGTGACTATCAACACCCCGACAATTCTTGCCCTAGATTTTGATGGCGTTATCTGTGACGGCATGATAGAATATTTTCAAGCTGCATGGCGTACTTATTGCCAAATATGGTTATCTGATAGTTCGGTAACGTCACCAACTGATTTAAGTCCGGTGTTTTCTCGTCTGCGCCCGGTAATAGAAACTGGCTGGGAAATGCCTATACTTATCCGTGCCCTTTTAAAAGGTGTTTCAGAAACTCAAATTATCCATGACTGGGCTAATATATCTAAACAGTTACTAACAACAGAAGAACTTAATGCCGCAGAAATAGGTGCTAAATTAGATTATTTACGCGATCGATGGATAGCGGAAGATTTAATAGGCTGGTTAAATTGTCACAGATTTTATCCAGGAGTGCCCCAAAAATTACAGAAGTTAATCAAAAATAATTTTCCAGTTGTGATTATATCCACCAAAGAAGGACGCTTTATTAAACAACTCTTGCAGCAGGAAAATATAGAAATTCCAGAAGATAAAATTTATGGTAAAGAATTGCAAAGAACTAAATCAGATATTTTAAAAGAATTAGCACCAGGAGAAACTATCTGGTTTGTGGAGGACAGACTAAAAACTTTACAAGCAGTGGAAAAAGTACCAGAATTAGCTGAGGTGCAACTATTTTTAGCAGATTGGGGTTATAATACTGTAGCAGAACGCAAATCAGCCGGAAGCGAACCTAGAATTAAATTATTAAATTTAGCTCAGTTTGATGCTGATTTTGCCGATTGGATATAAGAATTTAGCATTGTTATTGAGCGGTAATGCTGATTAAATACATTAATAATCACCATGCTGGACTTTAATCGATTAGCACGGCAAATACCTAGTATTAGCACACATCTAAGCCAAGAAGCAGAAAAATCTCGTCAGCGTTTAGAATTAGCAGAAAAGTTAATGCAACAGGCTACCGCTAGACAAGTAGAATTAGTAGCTAAACAAAAAACTTGGCGCGATCGACTGTTTTTTCCCTGTGCTGAACCCGTTGAACCTTTAGATACTCGTGTTTATCTAAATACTGCGCCTCCTATTCATACTGTTATGGCTACGGATGGCTCGCAAATTGCCCCTAGTCACCATGAAATAGCTTATTGTTATTTAATTAATGTCGGGCAAGTAATATTACATTATGGGCGTAGTGTTCATCCTTTATTAAATAGTATTCCGGAAGTATTTTATAAACCAGAAGATTTATATGTTTCTCGTCAATGGGGAATTTCTACGGAGGAATGGTTAGGTTATCGTCGCACAGTTTCAGAAGCAACATTTTTAGCAGAATTAGGTAATGCTTGGGTAAATAGTCCTCATTATAAATGCCCAAGTGAAAATCAACAGGAATTACCGCCAAAAAAGCCAGTACCAACTATTGCAATGGTAGATGGCTCGCTAATTTATTGGTTTTTGGAACAATTACCTACAGAAGTGCGCGATCGCATCTTACCCCCTATTCTAGCTGCTTGGCAACAATTGCGATCAGATGGTATCCCCTTAGTTGGATATCTTAGCGCTCCTCGTAGTATAGAATCTATCAATTTTTTACGTCTGCAAGCTTGTCCCCATTTAAATCCTGATTGTTTTAGTCATTGCCCAAGAAATGATGACAAATTCGACTATAAAACACCTTGTCAAATTTTTGAACCTTTACGAGATAGTAGCTTTTGGGGATTATTATTACAACCCGGACAACGTGGTCCTTGGTGGCGTAGTTATGCTCGTATTTTAGATTTATATGGCGAGGAAAATTACGTTTATTTTTGTTATGTAAATGTTGGTGCAGAAATCGCTAGAATTGAAGTACCTGCTTGGGTAGCAGAAAATTATGCTATGCTGGATATGGCTTTATCATTAACTATAACTCAAGTCCAAAAAGGTTATGGTTATCCAGTAGTTTTAGCAGAAGCCCATAATCAAGCAGTGGTAACAGGAGGAGATCGATCGCGCTTCTTTACTCTGTTAGAAAGAGAAATGATTAAAACCGGTTTAAAAAATGTTGCTACCTCCTATAAAGAAGCTCGTAAACGCGGTAGTATTGCTTGAAAATTTACGGTTATTAAAAATAACAATTAAATGATAATAAAATCATTAGCTGCAATTAGATTTGCTGACACTCCTGATAAATAGGCTAATACTTCTCCTGTGTTAATCACACTAATTACAGTAGTACCGTTATTTTGACTAATATTTAATTGCGTAAAAGTTAATCCTCCAGTTAAAGCTAATAAATCAATACCATCTTGAAAATCAGAAATTGTATCGCTACCTCTACCTATTGCTAAAACAAAGCGATCGCTACCAATTCCTCCTGTTAAGGTATCATTACCAAAATCTCCGAAAAGTAAATCATCTCCATTACCTCCTATCATTACATCATTATCTTTACCGCCATACATAGTATCATTGCCATCACCACCTAAAAGCAAATCATTACCAGTATTGCCATAAAGTAAATCATCTCCTAAATCACCGGAAATAACATCATTACCAGCATTTCCATAGAGTATATCATTATCTTTACCACCATACATAGTATCATTGCCATCACCACCTAAAAGCAAATCATTACCAGTATTGC
>CAWUOF010000250.1:0-6466 GCA_963923765.1 uncultured bacterium
TCTCGTGGGCTCGGAGATGTGTATAAGAGACAGAAAATATAGAGGTGTATAATGTACCCACCAACTCGCAATCCAAAAATAAAATTTCGACCAGAATGGGATATCAGAGATTTTGTATTTTTGATTTCCTTATTTGCCCTAATATTCGCCATAGTAAAAACAGCCACAGGCTTTAGTGGTACCTATCAAGATAACCTGGAAATAGAAATAATCCCCCAGGTTTTACCAAGTTATACAGCCCAAACGCTATTACGCATGGTAAGCGCCTACTTGCTTTCCCTGATTTTTACTTTAGTTTATGCCTACACAGCCTATAATTCTCGTGTAGCAGAAATGATTTTACTGCCACTACTAGATATTTTACAATCTATTCCCGTACTATCATTTTTACCAGGAGTAGTTTTAGCTTTAATTGCTTTATTTCCAGGGCAAAGAATAGGTGTAGAATTAGCATCTATTTTGCTAATTTTTACTGGTATGACTTGGAATATGACTTTTAGTTTTTATCAGTCTCTTTGTGGTATTCCCAGGGAATTAAAAGAAGCAGCTAGTATTTATCGTCTGAATTTATGGCAAAGATTTTGGACTTTAGAACTGCCTGCCGGAGCGATCGGTTTAGTATGGAATAGTGTAATGTCGGTAGCTGGTGGCTGGTTTTTTTTGATGGCTATAGAGTCGTTTACTTTGGGAAATAAAAACTTTAATTTGCCAGGGTTAGGTTCTTTTTTGGCTACTGCCGCTAGTAAAGGAGATTTTGGCGCGATCGCCTGGGGATTAGCTACTTTAATAGGGGTAATTGTAGTTATAGATTTCTTTATTTGGCGTCCTTTAATTGCCTGGGCAGAAAAATTTAAAATGGAGATGGTAGAGTCTGAAAATATACCCCAATCATCTATATTAGATTTTCTACGGCGATCGCCTACTTTACGAGTTTTTCGAGAACGAATTTTACAACCAATTCAACAAACCCTTGATAATGGTTTAATTACTAATTTTCCACTCCAATCTATACCTATAACAACTAAAAGTATATCTACTTGGATACAATGGTGTAATTGGCTATTTCTTAGCGGCTTTGGTATCATAATTTTATGGGCTACTTGGGAAGCTGCTTTACTGTTAAAAAATTTAACTTGGCAGGATTGGAAAACTGTAATTGTCGGAGCAATTTTAACAGCTTTACGAGTAATAATTGCCTTGATTTTATCTTTATTATGGACTGTACCTGTAGGAGTAGCAATTGGTCGTAATCCCCGTTTAGCTCAATTATTACAACCCCTAGTACAAATTGCCGCATCAGTTCCCGCAACAGCTTTATTTCCAGTATTATTATTAATGCTAACTCGCATAGGTGGCGGTTTACAAATTGGCTCGATCGCTTTGATGATGTTAGGTACTATGTGGTACATTTTATTTAATGTTATTGCCGGTGCCCAGTCTATTCCTGAAGATTTATTAGAAGCAGCACGGGTTTATAAATTATCCCTTTGGGAACGTTGGCGCACTTTGATTTTACCAGGAATTTTTCCTTATTTAATTACGGGAATTATTACTGCTGTTGGTGGTGCCTGGAATGCTAGTATTGTCAGTGAATATGTTACTTTTCAACAACAAGTAATTAGCACAAGTGGTCTGGGTGCAACTATTTCCCAAGCTACGGCAACTAGCAATTTTCCCTTGTTATTAGCCGCAACAATGGTAATGTCATTATTAGTGGTAATTACTAATCGTTTAGTTTGGCGTCCTTTATACCGTTTAGCTCAGGAAAAATATCAATTGCTACTTTAATTTTATCTGGGTAATTTTAGTAATTTTAGAAAGTTTGGGCTAGGGATAAGGTTAAATAAACTTAAATATGGGAAAAAATCAAAATTAAAATCTATTTTCCTATATAAATACTCTATTTTTCATTATCTCTTTTCCATTTTTTTGTTACCCCCCCATTTTTGGAGATATCTAAGTAATTTATCAATTACTGGCCAAAAAATCAATTTAATAAAATTTTTATAAAGTTAATTGACAACTATTATTATAATTAACAAAAATCGCAAAATAATTTTGGAAAAACTAATAAAATTGGAGGTGTAAATTGAATTATCGAAATAGACTAGATATATTAGAATATATAGCACTAATTGGCGCGGTGATCGGCTCAGTAGTGGCTTTTACATCAGGAAAAATTATCTATGCAGCAGTACCAATAACCTTAGCGCTATGGCTAAATTTATTAAATAGATATAGACTAGAGCAAAGACATCAAGCTAGAGCAATGGTAGCTATTAAAAGACTGCGACAGGAAATCGCCGAAGAAATTACTCAACTTAAGGAAATGCCGGGTTATAAAAATATATCCAAAGGTACAGAAATAGTAGAAGTAAATAGACTCCACGATGCGATCGCTACTTTACACACACAATTACAAAACCGTATTGCTCAAGTTGAAAAGCGCGAAACAAATACAATTAATACCGAAATTTTACAACTGCAAGAGCAATGCAATAACTTACAGGAATCATTAGAAAGTGTTATTCAATATCTTAATAGTGCTTCTCTACCAGCAAGAGTCGATCGCCTAGAAAAAGTATTTTCCGGTTTGCCTAACGAAATAGCTCAAATAGTACAAAATCGCATTAATGAAATTAAACAAGTTAGACAACAAAATGCTTTTTTTCCCCCATTATCTAATATTACACCACAGGAAGATTTTGATACTAAATTACCTGCACCACCGGAACAAAACTGGCATTGTGACTGTGTATTAACAGGTCATTCTGATTGGGTAAAATCAGTAGTAATTAGCCCTCAATCCCAAATTATGGCTAGTGGAAGTTTTGACGGTACTATTAAAATTTGGCAATTAAATATTGATGGAATTCCTTTACCAGAACCGATAATTACCCTAGCTGATCATATTAAAGGAGTTTATGCCCTTGCTATTAGTCCGGATGGCAAAATATTAGTGAGTGGTAGTTTTGATGGCAAAATAAAAATCTGGCAATTAGCAAATAATAATGAAGAATCATCTATTGTAGCTAATGCCCTGCGAACCTTAGAAGGACATATCGGCTCAATTCGTGCTATTGCTATCAGTCCTGATGGCCAAAAAATTGTAAGTGGTAGTTTTGATGAAACTATCAAAATTTGGCAATTAGATACAGGGGAACTTCTCAACACTCTGAACGAAAATACAGGCCCAATTTATTCTCTAGCCTTTACTCCTGATGGGCAAATAATTGCCAGTGGTGGCGGTGATGGTATGATTACCCTTTGGCAAATTTCTAATGGGCAAATAATCGGTACCCTCAGCAGTGATTTAGATTCGGTTTGGTCTATGGTGATTAGTCCCCATTCTGATATTCTTGCTGCTGGTAGTGGTACTGGTATGATTAAACTTTGGCATTTGAATGCTAATAATAAAAAACCAGGTGTAACAATTGCGGCTAAACCGACTTTACAAGGGCATGACGGACCAGTTTATGCTGTGACTATTAGTTCTGATGGAGATAGTCTTGCTAGTGGTAGTGCTGATGGTACTGTAAAAATTTGGCATCTTCCTACGGGAAAACTACTTGCTACCCTGAAAGAAGAATCATCAGGATCGGTCCTATCCGTCGCTATCAGTCCCGATGGTCGTACCATTGCTGGAGGTAGCGCCGACGGTACTATAAAAATCTGGCAACAGAATGTATCTGGAACCAATTCCTTTTAAAATTAACAATAATACCTATTAAGTTCGGTGAAATGTCTAATAATCGCCGTTGGTTAGAGGTTACTGAATCTGTGTCGATCGCTGGCTCTGTGATTGGCTCGATCGCCATTTTACTTTGGCAGCAAGCCATTTATGCAGCAGTGCCAATAGTGTCATTTTCCCTGGCGTTAAATTTGCTTAATCGACGTAATTTTGAAAAAAATATCAAATCTCATTCTGTTGCTGCTATTACTCAATTCGATCGAGATACGGTAGCGATCGCTCAACAAATTGAAGCTTTAAAAATCCAAATCTTGTATTTAAACCGAGATCTACCCAATAATATTAACTCGGAAAACGAATTTCAATCCTTTATCTCCGCTTTAAGTCAAATTCGTAAACAACAGAGTGAAATTGAGCAATCTGTCGAACCTCTCCGCGCCCAGATTGATATACTAACTCAACAATTTAAAAAACGTCCAGAATTACAACAAATCGATAGTTTAACTAGTGTAATTATTGATTTACAACAATTCATTAATCAATTACCCCAGTGGAGTACTTTACAACAAAAGCAATTAGTAGAAATTCAGCAAAAAGTAGAAATTGCCTTAGCTAATATCCCTGCTCAAATTGAAACATCTATAGAACGCCGCCTAGATAAAATTATTAATCAAGATAAATCTATGTGACTAGCTATAAATATGCAACAGTAAACAGGTGATTTTTTTGTACTTTTAATAAAAAATTGTTGTTGGGTTTTAGTGCTTTATAACCTGTGATTAACACCAAGATATATTTCAATATTTAACCATAATATCTTTTTGCTATCCTGAAGATATTATGGCGCTAAAAACCAACAACAATATTTTTTCTCCTTGGCTAACAATAGGTTATTTGCCCATTAACACCTATAGCAAATCGCGGTATTTTCCCTAAGCCTTCACTAAAGTTTTATTAAAATTAGCTTCCCGCTTGCTACTAATAATCATTTTAGTTCCTGGTGGTGCAGCTAAAGTTAACCCACGACGCTGCGGTTTTATTGGTCGATTATCCACCATTGCTAAATTATAACGTGATAGCACAGTTGCTATTACTAATTTCATCTCATAAAGTGCTAAGGCTGCACCAATACAACGTCGGTTACTACCGCCAAACGGTAAATATTCATAGGCATTATATTGCCGTTCTAAAAACCGTTCTGGTTTAAATTTTTTCGGCTCTGGATAAATATCTTCGCGATGGTGGGTTAAATAAATACAGCCTAAAAATCTTGTACCTGCGCTAAAAGTTCTACCCATTAATTCCAGCGAAGTTGTTAACTTACGAGGAAAACTAATCATGGCAACTGGGTAAATTCGCAGTGTTTCTTGACACACAGCATTAAGATAAGGCAGCTTGGCAATAGCATTAGGGTCGGAATTATCCCCCAGACTATCTAACTCGGCCATTAGTTTTTCTTTTACTTCTGGTAAGGTATTTAGCCAATAAAATGCCCATGATAAAGCTGATGCTGTAGTTTCATGGCCAGCTACTAGCAAAGTCATCAATTCATCCCGCAATTCTTGATTACTCATAGATTGACCTTCAGCATCCACTGCTGAGATTAACATACTAAGAATATCTGTACGGGAAGCATCAGGATTTTGCCGTTTTTCTTCAATTTCTGCATAGAGAAGTTGATCAATTTTCCTTTGGCGAGACATAAAGCGCCCCCAAGGACTCCATTCACCTAAATCTTTTTGCAGAAATGGAAAAAATAGTAAACTGGAACTGAAGGGAGAACTAAGACTTTCTAGGCTTTCTCCTAGTAGGCGTTCTAACTGTTGGAAACGTTCTCCTGATGCGATACCAAATACAGCCTTTAGAATTACCCTTAAAGTAATTTTTTGGGTTATTTCACGGATGAGAAAAGAATTACCAGGAGATATTTGGCTAAATATTTCTTCGGTTAATTTGCAGATTAAATTACCATAGGACCGCATTCGATCGCCGTGAAAGGGAGGCATTAATAATTGCCTTTGGCGTTGATGACTTTCTCCATCTAGTAATATTAGCGATTGAGAACCGAATAAAGGCTGAAGAATGCCGTTAGCACTACCAACTTCAAATTTTTTGAAATCCGCAGTAAAAAGCTCTTGAATTGCCTGGGGATGACTAATTATTACAAAAGGTGGCTGATATCCCCATCGGGCTGTAAAACAATCACCATACATTTCTGCCGATTTTTCTAGGTATTTTAATGGATCGGCTATCCACTGAATCACCTGTATAAATGGCGATGCTGTTGGGCCTTTAGGTAATTGCATGGCTGATTTTTTCCCGATATTTTGGACTGACTTAGTATTTATTATAAATGATAAAATTGTTTTAGAGTAAAATTAGGTTATTAGCCAAAATTATTATTTATATTTAGTAATAAATACCTTGATTTTTGCCAGAGATAATGAAACCTTTAAACTGGTTAATTAGTTAAAAATAATATATTTATATACCCCTAATAGACTTTTTCCGAAACGCGAAAAATTACCAATTTTTGTAAATAAATCATCTATACCTACTGCTGTTTTCTTGTTCCTTATTTGGCCATATATGTATAGTCATTATAAAAATAAAATATGAATAATAAGTACAATAATTACTAATAATCTCATCTAAATATTGTATCCAGTTCAGCATAATTTCTACTTCTCTAGCACTAAAATCATGTTTTATTTCATTCAAATTCGGTGAATAGGGTGGCAAAAATATTATTTAATTTCCAGCCGAATATACTAA
>CAWUOF010000251.1:0-6464 GCA_963923765.1 uncultured bacterium
TTTAGCAGGGATGAGATAGCTAAAATTTTATATATAAACCGGGCTAAAGTTTAATTTTAGCGAATAGGGTTATTTACAATTATATAATTTCTTTGACACTAATTAGTGACTTTTTTGGGAGGGAGTGCTATGATTTCCAGTATTGGACATAATAGCGATAAAAAGGAGTCTTTTTTTGTTAGCACTACCGTCTCAATATAATTTTTTACCCCGGTTTTATCGACTATCTTTTGTTAGCGTTTTTTCTAATATGATGGTGCCGTTAGCGGGTTTAGTTGATACAGCTTTTTTAGGGCATTTAGAAGATATTAGGCATTTAGCCGGAGTAATTCTAGCCTCTATTTTATTTGATTACCTGTATCGGGTGTTAAAATTTTTGCGATCGAGTACTAACGCTATTACGGCACAAGCAGTAGGAGCAGAAGACGAAAAAGCCGTTTTATTAGCAGGGTTACGTAGTGGAGCGATCGCCTTGGGAATGGGCTTAATAATTTTATTATTACAATACCCCATCCAAAAAATAGGATTTATAATTTTAAGTGGTTCTCCAGAAGTGGAAGTTTCGGGAGTAGAATATTTTTTTGGCAGAATTTGGGGAGCGCCAGCCGTTTTACTAAACTTTACCTTTATCGGCTGGTTTTTAGGCAGAGAAAAGAATGGCATAGTTTTAATAATGGCTATTGTCGGTAATTTTTCTAACGTTTTACTAGATTACTTAATGATTTTTAAATGGGGCTGGGCCAGTGCTGGGGCAGGAATCGCTACAGCAGTGAGTCAGTATTTAGCATTATCGATCGCACTTATCGCATTTTTTAGCACAATACAATGGAATGTATTATTTTCTGCTGGGCGAGAAGTATTTGATTGGGTAGCCATAAAAGAAGTTGTAGCATTAAAAGGAAATATTTTGATTCGTTTTTTAGTATTAATTTCCACCTACGCCATATTTACCAACATCAGTTCTATAATGGGAACAACAATTTTGGCAGAAAATGGCTTACTGCTTCAGATTGCCTTATTAAGTCAGTTTACAATTCAAGGTGTAGGAATGACTACACAAACTTTAGTCGGCAACTTTAAAAGCAAAGGATTAACAGATTATTTATTACCTGTACTATTCGTATCTATTCTGACAACATTACCCTTAGCATTTGTATTTGCAGGAGGAACGATTATTTTTCCAAATTATATTTTTGGCTTATTAACCAATCACACAGAAATTAACACCAACATTATCAAATATACCTTGTGGTTATTACCTTTACTAGAAATAACTGCCGTTGCATTTATGCTAGAAGGGTATTTTATTGGGTTAAAAGAAGGAGAAACCTTACGTAATGCGGTATTAATTGCCTTTGGATTTGGATTTATACCCTTAGCAATTTTTGGTGCATATTTCCATAATAATCATATACTTTGGTTAGCATTGGTGGGATATGTCACCCTGCTAAGTATTAGCCTAGTGTGGCAAATACCTAGAACAATTAATATAGGGTTAAAACCTATAGATAACTCAAGTTTCTAAGAATTGATATTGAGATTTTATAGCAGTCGCGATAAAAGTTAGGATAAAAACCGCTCCAGCCGCATTGATGAATTAAAAACCAGAAAGATAAAAAAATCTAACTATAATGGCGACTGCTATAATTTTGTATTAAGTAGGAGTTACTAATAAAGGGATGTGGAAAAGTAACAACTAATTAATTAAGACGATGATTATTACTATAATGAACTCTGGCTCCTGCCCAATTGAGTTTTTCGCGGAGAATTTGGTAATAAGAATAGTTTTCGCGTAAAATAATAAACTTGGCTTGACAGTCAGCCATGCGTACATCTACACGATGACCAGGCCAAATAGAAGTAGCAAGTACACCATCCATCCAAAGTTTAGTATTTAGGTCTCGATCGACCAAAGGCCAAATACTGACAACCGAACCGGAAGGTAAAATAATAGGGCGACTAGATAAACTTAAAGGACAAATAGGAGTAACAGCGATGGCATACATACCATCATGCATAATCGGGCCATTAGCTGAAACAGTATAGCAAGTAGAACCCGTAGGAGTAGCAACAATTAAGCCATCACCTTGATATTGATCGATAACTTCGCCATCAATTTCCATTTCCAAAATTGAAGTAATCATGCGATCGGCGGCAGCAGGCTTAACGCACATTTCATTTAAAGCCAGAAAGCGATCGCTCATAGGGACTTTATTAGTATGATGTCCTTCAAACACCGTTGCTTGCAACATCATCCGGCGTTGTACAGCATATCGGTCTTCAAATAACCTATCCCATACCTTTTCAGTATCTTTAAATTCTTCCAAAGATTCGGTAATAAACCCTAAATGGCCACCCACATTTACTGCCAAAATTGGGATATTATCCTGGGCTAAATTCCGGGCTGCCGTTAGCGCCGTACCATCTCCACCCAGTACCAGTGCTAAATCAATATTATGTATTGTAGATGACAAAAAAACGGGATAGGGATTATCTTTTGGCCCGCTAGGTCCTAGTAAAACTTGACATCCTCTAGCCTCAAGTTGCCTAGCGCATTTTTCTGCCGCCTTGCGACTTACACTATCTCCCGCTTTATGAGCAATAATAACCTGCTTTAGTTGCATGAATTTTTTATAAGTCAGGATTCAGAATTCAGAATAAAGAATTTAGAACTATTCTGGAGTTAAATGAAACACTTATTTTTAATTCTTTAACATTCTTTATTCTGGCTTCTCAATCCTTAATTGTAGCTTTTTTCTGGAGACTACCACTTGAGTAGATTAAACTGTTCCATATCCACAGTATCGCGGTTGCGATAAATAGCCAAGACAATAGCCAGACCAACAGCCGCTTCAGCAGCAGCAACAGCAATTACAAACACGGCAAAAACTTGGCCTTTAACACCTTGGGGATCTAGGAAATTAGAAAAAGCCATTAAATTGAGATTAACAGCATTAAGCATGAGTTCGATCGACATCAGCACCCGTACTGCATTACGGCTAGTAATCAAGCCATAAATACCAATGCAGAACAAAGCGGCTGCTAGTAACAAAAAATATTGCAGTTGCATTACTCTCAAACCTCTATTCAGCGTTTCTGTTGGCAAAAGTGAACAGTGAAAAGTGTTAATTAGCAGAAAAATTAATAATTATCATCCTTAATGAATCAACACTAATCACTGTTTTTATATATTATTTAGAATCTTCTTTACCGGCGGCTATTAATTCGCGGGGGCGTTCTGGCAGAGTTAAAACTGTTTGCTGATTTTGTTTAGCAACAGATTCATCTGGCAAGAATTCTCGCCGTGCCAAAATAATAGCACCTATCATTGCCATTAAAATCAGTACAGAGGCTAATTCAAAAGGCAGCAAAAAGTCAGAGAAGAAATGTTGAGCGATAACAATAATCGCTGTATTACCTGCGGCTGGGAGAGCGGATATAGCCCAAGGAGTTCCTAAGACCATTGCACCCAAAAGGATAAACAAGCCAACACAAACTAAAGCGGTTACACCTTTACGAATCACAACATTAGGCAGAGGTGCAAAATCTTGGCGTTTGTTTACCAACATAATTGCGAACAAAATCAGGACATTAACAGCACCTACATATATAAGCACTTGAGTTACTGCCACAAAATCCGCATTTAGGAGCAGGTAAATACCGGCTACACTGATAAAAACGCCTCCCAGCAAAAAAGCCGAGTAGACGATATTAGAAAACAGCACAACACCGAGAGCGGCTCCGATCGCCATCAGCGTCAGCAGACCAAAAGAAACTATTTGAACTCCTTCTGCTAAGTTCACAATTTTCTGTCCTTTCCTAATTATTTATTGGGCATTGGTATATATAGTTTTTTTTGTCATTATTCCTAGTTTTTGATTTTTTATTATTTGTATTTATGGCAAATTATTTGATAGTAAATTTTGCCTTACAAACAACATCAACTAGCTAGGAAATCGTGCCATAGAAACTATTACCGAATTAAGGCTTTTCTATTTGTTCGATAATTTCTTCTGGACGTTGCCCAGCGCGACGGGCATTAGCAGGCAAATCGTGGGGGTCTAGGACTCCTTTAGGTAGATAAGCGAATTGTCGCAGAGGCGTTACCATTGGATCATTAGTAACTTTATAGGGCAAACGTCCTAGCGCTACGTTATCGTAGTTTAATTCGTGGCGATCGTAAGCAGCTAGTTCATATTCTTCTGTCATGGACAAACAATTTGTCGGGCAATATTCCACACAATTACCACAGAAAATGCACACACCAAAATCAATACTGTAGTGCTTAAGCTGTTTCTTTTTAGTTTCCTTATTGAAAGCCCAATCTACCACAGGTAGGTTAATCGGGCAAACCCGAACACAGACTTCGCAAGCGATACATTTGTCAAATTCAAAGTGAATTCTACCGCGAAATCTTTCTGAGGGGATAAGTTTTTCGTAGGGATACTGCACCGTAATGGGTCGTCGCCGCATATGGTCAAAGGTGACAGAAAGACCTTGACCGATATATTTTGCAGCTTGCACCGCCTCTTTGGTGTAATCGCTAACTTGTTGGAGGAACTTGAGCATGGGTTTGTCTCTCACTTAATAAGGTAATAGGTAGCAAATAATAGGTAAAAGGTGGTAAAAATTTTGGTTAATTAGTAATTGTATGATTGGTTATTGGTGTTAGCTCTTGTGGTTAGTATTTTTGTTGATCGAGTTTATTGTAAAATCCACTAATTTTTCTTAACCTGAGACTAACAACCGAATATATATAACCCCCTAATTCCCGAATTTTTCGCCCTATTACCTATTATTTATTACCCGCCAAAAGCAAAGGGAAATGCCAGCTTAAGTGCTGCTGTTAACAGCAGATTCACCAAGGCGACAGGCAACAAAAATTTCCAACCTAAATCGAGAAGTTGGTCAATTCTAACCCTGGGAACAGTCCAGCGCATTAGAATAGCTAAGAATACAAAGAAATAGGCTTTGAGCAGGGTCATAGTAATACCCAGCACTGCTGCAATTACTTGTAACCAGGGGGTAGTTTCACTAACACCTATCCAACCAGCGATAACACCAATGGGGATAGGTAATTCCCAACCACCCAGATATAGTACTGCAACTAGAAGGGAAGAAAGAACTAGGTTAATATAGGAGCCGAGATAAAACAGGGCAAATTTCATGCCTGCGTATTCAGTTTGATAACCGGCTACCAATTCTTCTTCAGCTTCCGGCAAGTCAAAAGGTAATCGTTCGCATTCTGCTAAAACAGCAATCCAAAAAATAACAAAACCGACAGGTTGGCGCCAGATATTCCAGCCAATAATGCCATAGCCTGTTTGTTGGTTTACGATGTCAATAGTACTGAGGCTATTAGACATCATAATGATTGACATTACCGCCAAAGCCAGGGGCAGTTCATAGCTAATGGACTGAGCAGCAGCCCGCAGTCCCCCTAGCAGGGAGTATTTGTTATTGGAAGCATAGCCAGCCATGAGTAAACCGATCGGCTGAATACTAGATAAAGCTATCCATAAAAATACTGCCGTGCCCACATTACTAATAATGAGATTCTGTCCAAAGGGAACAATAATATAGGACAGAAACACGGGGACCACCACAATCATTGGTCCGAGTGTAAACAGCAGAGGGTCTGCTTTGACTGGGACGATATCTTCTTTAAAAAGCAGTTTTAAACCATCGGCCATAGGAGCTAACACCCCTAAAGGGCCTATGAATTCTGGGCCGATCCGTTGTTGGACGGCGGCGGAAATTTTTCTTTCTAGCCAAACTGCAATTAGCACGCCCACTGTAGCGACGACCAACATTGTCGCCATAGGTAGCGGCATCCACATTACTTTGGCAGCACCACTAGGAATGCCAAAATCCGTGAGGTATTGAATAAATGTGTGTTGTAGGTCAATTCCTGGGTTCATAGTTACTGCTAAGAAAATTTGTGAAGATTTTTTATTACTTCACCGCATTACAGTATATCGCTCTCTGGTATTCAAAACTCGATCGAGTATATAAAACTCATTGCCAGTGTAAAGCGTAAACCAAAAATAATGACAGATTAGGATAGGATTATATTTACTGTCATCTTTATTAAAAATATTAGAAAAAATACAGGCAAAAAACTCTAATCTATGATTAAAAATTGTCTATATTTATCATAAGATAAATAATGGTTTTGTGGGAATTTTAGAGGTTTTAAATATATTGAAAAGATTTATTTTATCTCTGATTATATATAAATATTATTGAAATATCTTATTTTTATCATAGATAATATGCAAGTTAAATAATTATAGCAGGGAATGGGAAATAGAAACCTTAGTCAAATTTAGGAAAAGATTTTTTTGAGTATTTTTCAGGAACAAACAATAAAAGGCCCCAGAGTCGATTCTGAAGGCCAATATTAGTGTTAGACAAGCTGCGATCGAGTTTGGCAGTAAACAGGACAAAGCAGCCGTCATCAA
>CAWUOF010000252.1:0-6456 GCA_963923765.1 uncultured bacterium
CTCGGAGATGTGTATAAGAGACAGATACATAACTTTGCAATGTAATATCATACATATACAAACATAAAATCCTTATGCACTAATAATTTAAATCGTAATAGCTCTGTTATTTTTTCAGAAAATGTTAGATAATGAATTATCTATAAAAAACCTAAAAATCAGTAGAAGGCATAAAATTTTAATTTTAATTCCACAAATTTTCTGGCTGACCTGATTTATTGAGGAAAATTATACAATTAAAAATTAATTACCAATTGCAAAAATAACTATATTATGTTAATTAATTTAAGGAAACCATAAAACATATATTTATACTAGCAAAAGTAAGACTTTAGTAGGGTAGATTATGATATGTAATTAAAATATAATCAGGGTATAAGTTTAGGAAACATAAGAGTTATGAAAAAACCATAGCTGAATTTAAATGACCAATTATAACCCATTTAATTATATAACAAGAAACAAGAGTAAACAATGAAGAAAAGATGATATCATTTAACTTTTGCAAAATATTGTTCTAAAAAATTTGGCGTTATATAAGCCAGCCAAAAAATTATCCAATTGAGTAAAAAATGTATGAGGATTTATAAATGACTCAGCGCACCAACTCTGCCCATAAATCTGTAAACCTATTTTGGCAACGTTCTTTATTTATAAAAGGAATAAGTTGGATTGGGTGTTTAGGAGTTTTAAGTCAAAGTGTACTTTTGCATCAAAGGCCAGCATATTCAGAACCAGTTGTAGCTGGTGCAGAAAAAACATCACAAGAAGCATTAGCAGGAATTCCACCACAAGTACATATTGCAGTGGAACCATCAGCCCCATTAACCTCAGAAACCTATTTAAGACCAGCAACGGCTCAACCAGAGTGGTCTGCCCCAGGAAATCCATCAGCAGCAACAAGTGAGGATACATCCAAATCTTATAAATCTGGAAATCAAGGGGTAGTAGACTATAACAATGCCTATATAGATCCCACTGATTATAGTGTTGGCGCAACTAATAAAAGTGAATCACCTGGTTATTACGAACCACCGACAGCTGTAGTATTAGATGAACGATCTACAGGATGTCAAACTGTTTACGGGCAAGGAGTATCTTCTAGTTGTGATTATGCTCCAGCCCCAGTACCAACAGAAGCTGCACCTTGGACACCACCCCCACCACCGCCTCAAACAGAAGTAGCTCAACAGCAAGAGCAGCCAGCATCCCAGTATGAAGGATATGTTGCAGCCCAGGAAACTAGAGCAACACCAGATACATATTCTCAGACAACAACAGTAACACCAGAACCTGTATCTTCTCAAGCAGAAGCGATCGAGACAGCACAGGTATCAGCGCCATCTCAGGATACATCATTTTTTAGTGGGGCAATACCTGTACCGCCCCAAATGGTACCAATACCTGAAAATGGGGGAACAGGAATGCAACCTGTAAATATAGGCCCATTTATGGTGGGTGCTAATGGAGTAGGTGTTGGAAATAAAACATTAAAAAGTGGGTATTACTATAATCCTGGGGTCAAACCATCAGGATTACCAGGCAATGGTAATATTAGTTTGCTATTTCCTTTGTCAATACCTGCTCCTATTACTTCAATTTTTGGATGGCGAGTTCATCCTATCAGTGGCGATCGCCAATTTCATTCAGGTACAGATTTAGGAGCACCTTTAGGAACACCAGTATTAGCTGCTTATGCTGGTCAAGTAGCGATCGCTGATTGGTTAGGAGGTTACGGACTAGCTGTTGTGATTAGCCATAATCAAGGCACTCAAGAAACACTTTACGGGCATCTTTCAGAGATTTTTGTTAAGCCTGGAGAAAAGGTAGAACAAGGAACAGTTATAGGTCGTGTTGGTAGCACAGGTAATTCGACTGGACCGCATTTACATTTTGAATTGCGCCAGATGACTGCTGAAGGCTGGGTAAATTTAGATCCAGGCGCTCAGTTAGAATATGCTATGGCTCAACTGATTCAAGGTTTACAAACTGCGCGATCGACTTCAGATGTAAAAGCTTCAGCACCTCAAATTAATCAAAAATTATCCAATAAACCTGGATTGGTATCTCCACAAAAAGTAAAAATTAAACAACCTGCTGCATCATCGCCAGCAGTAGTACCATCTGGTCCGACTTTAATTCCTTCATTACCTACAATAGAAGTTCCTAACTCCATACCCTTATTGCCAAATACTCAACCAGAATTAATAGCCCCCAATGCTAATCAGAAACCATCTGAATCTTCAGCAAATTTACCAGATGTTAAAAAAGTTAGATAAAGGATTAAATTTCTGGGCAGGTAATATTGGTTTAATTTGGTTTGTATAAATTTAATTTTGATTTTGTATGTTATAATGGACGCTTCAGCGTTCATTTTTTTTCTAAAAAATACAGGAATAAGTTTATATAAGTAGATCAAACGGGAAGGCTAAGACTTAAATATTAGCGTTGAAAATATGATGGACTAAGTTAAAATTTGTTGGCAGAATAACATATTTTAATATTAGTCTTTGTCCCTATGCAGAATTCGATCGAGCCAAAATTTGGGACAAAGGAAAATTTTGGGGTACATCTCAAAATCATAAAAAGTTGGTTGGGCTGTTTTCCCCTCTTTTTGGACTACAAGCAAAAATCCTAGATATTTATACATACGATTGAAATATTATTTTTTTGCTTTCAGATGTACCCAAATTTTGTCAGTGTTAGCAAATTTAGAACTTAAGCTCAAATAGTTGATAAACTAATGGTTGCACTGCAATTTTAACGAAAGTAAAAATAGGAGTCGAGGAAAACACTGAAAAAACCTGATATATACGCAATAATATGTGTAGATGCAGATATTTCCGAAAATACATAAATATCGATAATGTCCTATTTTTATATTCTATGGCTGGAAGCAAGCTAAATTTGAGATAAAACCGTATCGAGGGACACTCGGTAAAAAAGCTTGGAAAATTATGATGATTCTTTACAAATAGGATTAGCTAACCTATCAAGGATCATCACCAAGAATTCCACGCATGGAAAAAAGCGATATTGAGTAACAAAATATACAGGCGTGGAAATATCTATAAAACTCTGAACAGAAAAATTTTTTTCGTCAAAACGCATTTTCCTATGACAGATTCACAGCGTCCACCAGTTCCACCACCACCTGGCCCTCGCGGAGTTCCTCCAGCACCACCACCAGGACGCCCACCCACTCCTGGCGGTGCAGCAGGTAATACAGTCAGAATGACTGCACCAACAATGCCACCGCCTTCTGCTTCAGCCCCGCCTCGCCCAGCCGCAGCCGCTCCCCCTGCACCCGGTCGCCCACCTGCACCACCTTCTGCACCACCACCTGCTGCGTCACGTCAATCTAGTCCCCCGCCATCAGCCCCAAGCGCTCCCCCATCAATGAGCCAAAATGGGCGAAGCCCCGGCCAACCTTCTTTAGCAGAAGTTGTCCGAAATGCTTTTGAAAATGGTATTTCTGATATTCACGTTGGTGTAGGTGAAGCGCCTCGTTTTCGGAAAAGAGGTGACATCATTGCTACTGATTTTCCAGTGACAGATGAAGAAACATTTTTTAGCTGGATGCAAGAGGTAATGACCGATGAGGAAATAAATCGTTTTCAAGAGCATTTAGACTTTGACGGAGTTACTCAGTATGACTTTTCTCGGGCTCGGATCAATGTATTTGGTTCCATGAAAGGGCCTGCAATGGTTATGCGTTTAATTCCTAACAATATTCTGAGTATGGAACAGCTAAATTTGCCACCTGTATTTCGGGATATTTGTCATTACCATAAAGGTCTAATTTTGGTGACAGGGCCAACAGGTTCTGGTAAGTCTACTACAATGGCGGCCATGATTGATTATATTAATAAAAATATGGCCAAGCATATTATCACCATTGAAGACCCGATCGAATTCGTACACCAAAGTCGAATGTCGTTGATCAAACACCGAGAAGTCGGAATGCATACTCGGAAATTTGATAACGCTTTAAAAGCAGCTTTGCGGGAAGACCCGGATTTGATTCTGGTAGGGGAAATGCGGGATAAAGAAACTGTTAATACCGCATTAAAAGCCGCTCAAACAGGTCACTTAGTCGCAGGAACTTTACACACTAATAGCGCTGTAAAAACTATTGAGCGGATCCTTAACCTCTATACAGCAGAAGAACAGCATTCTATGAAGGTGGCTATTTCTGAATCTCTGGTAGCTATTGTTGCTCAAGGTTTATGTAAAACCACCGATGGTAAACGTGCTGCTTATCACGATATCCTCATTAATAATGATGCTATTAAGGAGTATGTTATCCGAGGTCAATATGAGGAAATTTCCCAAATTATGACTAGGTCTAGTTTTGATGGAATGCAGACTATGAACCAGGCTCTGTACAAACTTTATCAAGAAGGTCGAGTTACTGAAGAAGAAGCCTTAGAAAAGTCACCTACTCCAAACGAAATGGCTCAAATGTTGCGTGGTCGAGTATAAAAATAGGCACAAATTCAAACTGTGTCAAAAATCTAGTTCTCCACTTAAAATTTGGGAACAAAAAAAGCGAGGTTTTTCCTCGTTTTTTATTGTCTATATTTTATTTGTCTGAAAATTTATCAACTAGGAAAACATATATTAGGAGAACATAATCCAGGAAAATGCATGGTTTTTACTTGCATTGTATCTAATTCTACTTGGCGAATACAATGATTATTTGTATCTGCAATATAGAGATGAGACTTAGTAGCACTTAAACCAGATGGTTCGGAAAAAAGACTATTTTTTGCTTCTCCATCTTTATAGCCAGAAATATTATTTCCTATGATGGTTTCACAATAGCCATTACGGGTATTTACTCGTTTAATTTTATGATTATAAGTATCAGCAACCCAGAGATAATTATGGCTATATTCTACACCTAAACAATGCTGTAATCTTACTTCCAAACCATAACCATCCTTGTCACCAAATCCAAATAATTCTCCACTACCACATAAGGTTGTTACTGTAGCATTTTCTCCGGTTCCTACACCTCGAATAGAGCTAATTTCGCTATCAGCTATATATAATTCTTTGCCATCAGTAGTTATGCCGCTAGGTTGAGAAAAAGCTGATTCTGCTAGGAGACCATCAACACAAGATTCTGCGCCTATTCCTGCGTAGTTTTGAATTATTCCAGAAGTTATATCCATTTGCCAAATTTGATGAGAACCAGCCATAGCAATAAATAATTTATTGCCAATTTTTTCTACATCCCAGGGAGAATTTAAAGCTGTCTGTAACCCTAGTTTACTTGGAGAAAAAATTTGATGGCTTTGTTCACCTGTTCCAGCAATTGTTGTTACCATTTGTTCTTCGAGATAAATTAGTCGTAAACAATGGTTTTCTGTGTCGGCAATGTAAAGAATTTGATGATCTGAATCTAATGCCATTCCTTGGGGTGCAAAAAATTGCGCTTCATTAAAAGCACCATCGGTTAAACCTGGTTTACCAGTGCCAATTATATGTAATATTTCTCCAGCAAGGTTACTGATAATAATACGATGGTGTCCTGAGTCGGCTATAAAGAGGCGATCGCCTCTTTCATCTGCTAAGACTTTCCCCGGAAAAGCTAATGGTGTAAGTACGGGTTTACGTTGTTTTTCTAAATTTAAATTTAATTCAGCAAATTGAATTTTACCCGATTCTTGATGTTTGGTAATTACTTGAGAAATTACTTCGTCTAATGCATCTCTGTTACCTTCTCCGGCAACACTACCAAGATAATAACTTTCTGTATCTATTAATACTAAAGTTGGCCAAGCACGAACTACATATTGATGCCAAATATCAAAATTATTATCAACTATAACGGGATGCTCTATGTCATATCTTAATATGGCTTGCCTGATGTTTTCAATGTTTTTTTCGTTGTTAAATTTACCTGAATGAACACCAATGACTGTTAGGCTATTTTTGTATTTATTTTCTAAGTATTTTAATTCGGGAAGAACGTGCAAACAATTTATACAGCAATATGTCCAAAAGTCAAGTATAATTATTCGCCCTTTTAATTCTTTTAAGGATAAAGGGCGATCTGTATTTAACCAAGTTGTATTTTTAGGAAATTCTGGTGCTCTAATTCTAGCCATATTTTTTTCTACTCTTATTGACTACTTTCTGGACAAACTTTATTTTTTTATGGATGTCTCTCAAAATTGTAAAAATTTGGTTCCTCTATTGTAAGTGCCTCGCAGAATAAAAATCAACATGATATATATTGACATAGTTTAAATATTTTTTATTTTTCATGTTTATATATACTTTTTTTGAGTTTTATCGGTTATTTTTATTCCTATTTTAATGCTTTTGTAATTATTTATATGCGGGTTATAATTTTATCACATAATCATATAGCAATAACTAAAATAATTAGTTGCAAATGTATTATTTCTGTCTCTTATACACATCTGACGCTGCCGACGATAC
>CAWUOF010000253.1:0-6419 GCA_963923765.1 uncultured bacterium
CAACCACAGGACTATGGGCAGAAGGACGGCGATCGATGATTTGGTCAATTAAGCCGTATTCTTTAGCCTCAGTTACCGACATAAAAAAGTCCCGTTCGGTATCTTCTTCAATACGTTCCATCGGTTGACCAGTATTTTCGGCCAACAACTCATTAAGACGACGTTTGTGGTACAAAATTTCTTTAGCTTGGATTTCAATATCCGTTGCTTGTCCTTGAGCACCCCCTAAAGGTTGATGAATCATAATTCGGGAATGGGGTAAACTCATGCGCTTACCTTTAGCACCAGCAGCGAGTAAAAAAGCCCCCATACTGGCTGCCAAGCCAATACAAATAGTAGAAACATCCGGACGAATATGATTCATAGTATCAAAAATACCCATACCAGCCGTCACGGAACCACCGGGCGAATTGATATACAGATAAATATCTTTATCTGGATCTTCAGCGTCTAAAAACAGCAATTGAGCCACTATTAAATTAGCTAAATCGGAATCAATTTCTTGTCCTAAAAAGATAATACGTTCTCGGAGTAATCGAGAATAGATATCAAAAGCGCGTTCGCCACGACCTGACTGTTCAATAACGGTAGGAATCATAGAAGGATAAAAGAACAACGGCTGAATAATAGATAATATTATTTTTGATATCCTCATCGGCCTAAAGGCGTGGTGAGAATAACAATATTATCTGTATTTAGCCTAACGCACCTCGGACTAAAATTACCGTGCTATTAACATTAGAGGCTATAGCTTCGGGGATATTGCCAGCGATCGCCTGTTTTAAAAAGCCTTCACGACTTGCCCCCAACACAATCACATCAAATTGGTCTTTTTCGGCCAGATCAATTACGGCATCTGGGACTGAAGGAGCGCAGACAGACAGGGAAAATATGGGGCAATCAAGCTGAGATTTGAGATAATCAGTAGCTTTATCTAACTCTGTGGTATCAGGATGATCTAAACTGCGATTAAAAATTTGACATAGGCGAATTTCTGGCCTATTGCTAATAGCTATTAAAGCAGGAAGTAATTGTAAAGTGCGACTTACATTCGGGCCGCCACGAATTGGGACTAACCAGCGATTTAAAGCAAAAATAGAGTAATAGTTTTTGTCAAAATTAATATTTTCACTCCATTTTACTAAAATTACATCACTAGATGCTTGACGAATTATTGTATCTGTGGTATTACCAAAAATCCGACCAGGAGTAGAATTAACACCATTCCAACCCATTAAAATTAAATCTATATGTCGTTCTTTAACAGTTTCTAAAATAGCTGGAGCAACATCGTGGGCTAATCGCACTTGGGTATGCACAGGTACTTGCCAATCTTTTCCGACTCGATCGGCTTGTTGCAAAAGACGACGAGCATTAGTAGTTCTAACAGGTGTTCGAGATGGGGAAGTATGGCGAGGCACTACCATTACTTGTAAGCATTCTATTTCATAATTACGATCGCGGGCGATCGCTGCCGCAAAACGTAAAAGAGCCGGTGCTGTTTCTGGGTTAACTAAAGGTACCAATAATCGCCCTTGACCAGTTGTTGGCGATCGAGTTTGATAAACTATATAAGAAGATTCTGGATGGGGACCTATTTGGGTTTTTTCACCACTTACATAATCTGACTCAGCACGAATAATATCACTGCGGGTAATAATTCCCACCACCCTGCGATTTTCTATCACTGGCAAACGACTTAAATTATATCGATTCAATGCATACAAAACTTCACTTAGACTATCATTTGACATTACCGTTAAAGGTTGCGGTGTCATAATTTCCTTTAAAGGTGTATTACCCGGAAGTTGACTTTTTTGCATATTTGCCAAATCAGTTTGGGTGACAATTCCGACTAATTTATCTCCATCTACCACCGGAAAACCGCGATGTTGAGAGCGAGAAAATGCCTGCATTACCTCATCTATAGGTAAATTAACACTAAGAGTTTCCACTCGTCTTTGCATGACATCTGCGGCGGTAAGTTGTTGCAATAAATCATCCGCAGGTTTTTCTTTTTTTAAATTAATATTATTTAATTCTAAAATGCGATCGTACAGAGAGCCACTATCTAGCTTATCTGCAACTAAATAAGCCACTACAGAACCAATCATTAAAGGTAAAACTAACTGGAAATCCTGGGTAATTTCAAAAACAATAACTACCGCCGTAATAGGTGTCCTAGATACTGCACAAAAAAACGCTCCCATACCCGCTAAAGCATAGGTAGTTGGCTCTCCGATACCGATAATTTCTCCTTGCCATATACCTACAATATGACCCAGAGCAGAACCTAATACTAGAGAAGGTGCAAATAAACCTCCAGGCGCTCCCGAACCCGCAGCAATAATAGTTAAGAAAAAATGGGCAATAAAGGCTGCTATAATACTTTTATTACTTACAGAATTACTAATTATAATTTCTCGTAAACCTGTATAATTGCGAAAATAAACTGGTAAAGAAGCTATTACTAAACCGGAAATTAAGCCGGCGATGCCGATACGAATTGGTAAGCTTAACCGCAATACTCTTTGATTAAATTTTAATATTATAATAATTCCTTGACTGAAACCTGCACCGAGCAAACCGGCTAAAATTCCTAATAATACATAAAAAGGAATTTCACTAACTAAAAAACTAGCATGATAAATATTTAGATTTAAATTAATAATTTGTCCGCCTAAAAGCTGAGAAACAACGGCGCCAATAAAAGAAGCGATAATAGCAGGACCGAGAGTGAAGCCAGAAACATCATGTAAAAGCTCTTCAACTACAAATAAAACTCCAGCAATAGGAGCATTAAAACCGGCAGCTAAACCTGCGGCGGCACCACAGGCTATGAGTTGGCGGCGATAGTCTGGGGAAGTGGGCACCCAATGACTAATCCAAGCGGCTAAAGCAGCACCGATTTGTACAGTTGGGCCTTGTCTTCCTAATGTTAATCCGGAGCCAACTGCTACAATAGTTCCTGTTAGTTTTATTAGGGCTACTCTGGCATCTAGGGAAATAGGAACTCCAGCTAGAGAAGCTTTAACATTGGGAATGCCACTACCTGCGGTTTCTGGTGCGAAACGTTCCACTAGCAAACCGGTAATTAATCCGCCTATTAAACCAACTGTTGGTAATAATAAATGTGCAGGAATATCTAGGGATGATGCTACTCGCCAGGTTCCTAACCATCCGACTCCGATTTTTAAGATTACTCCGGCTAAACCGGCGACTAAACCTATTAAACAAGCTTCAAAGATGGCAAGGCGTTTTGGTCGTAAGAGTTGGGAAGCGATCGCCCTAGTAGGTTCTTGTAAACCACTTGGAAAAATAATATTTTTCATATATGTTTATCCCGTATTTTGGGAAAAAATCACTTATTTAAACAGAGAAGTAGGAAAAGCTTTTATATAGCTTCTCCTACTTATTTCCAACTCTTTTTGACCGAAGGGACGAAAAAGTATTAGGGTGCATTTTCATAATTGCAAAAAAACAGTATTTTAACTATGTAAATATCTATAATTTTTATTCATAGTCCATGAGGGGCGCTCAAGCACAACAACAGTTTTTACAATTGTGAAATTTACCCAGATATTATTGCTTTCACTCCCATATTATTTATTTACAATCTAAATCTAATTAAATTTTACCTGTTACCGATAAACCATCTACTATTAAAGATGGAGTATAACAGGAACCGTTCCAATCTGCATCACCTCCTAGTTTAATTACTTGTTTGATGGCGGAATAAACATTACCAGCAACCATTGTATCTTTAACGCGACCAATTACTTCGCCATTTTTAACTCGATAACCGAGTTCGACATTGATAGAAAAATCGCCAGAAATACCAGGACCACTACCGAGCATTTGATCTATGATTAAGCCATCGTCGAGATGAGAAATAAGTTCTAATAAAGAAAGTTCACCGGGATTAATAATTAAGTTAAATAATCCTGGAGTGGGATAACTGCCTAAGCTGGGGCGAAAACCGTTACCTGTGGTACTGACGCCAAGGGAGCGTGCGGTGGTGCGATCGGTGTAGTATAACTGCAAAAACCCATTTTGGATGAATACCAGGGGCAGAGTAGGCGTACCTTCATCATCAAAGGGGCAACTAAACGGCCCTGCATCGGGTTGTTGTCGCAAAGTCAGGATATTTGACATGACTTGCTCACCAAGACGATCGCTCCAGGGAGATGCTTTTTCTAATACCTGCTTACCACTCAAAGCCGCTTGCACCGTACCCCACAACATATCAGCCGCTTTAGCGGTAAATAAAATGGGTACTCGTCCCGTAGGTGGTGTTACATTGGTTTTTGCCCAGTTTAATCGCTGTATAATTTGATTGGTAAGTGTTACACAATCTAAATTATCTCTTTGAGTTTGCCCATCAGAAACACTGAGAAAATCATCACCGCGCACCCATTCTGCTGATAGAAAACAGCTAAGAGTAGTATCGGTGTAACCACAATCTAAACCTAGGGAATTGATTAAACGAGTGGTTTCTATTTCATATTCCCATTCAGTAGTACAGAGTATTTCGGGATAAGCTGCTCGGACTCTGGCTATAGATTCTTTTCCCCAAGTTACTAACTGATCTACTGGTACTGTTTGACCCAAATCGGGATATTTAGCCGTACCACTAGGCGCAGATAGTTCGATAGTTTCGGGTTGATTTAGGGTACTTAAAGCGATCGCCCGGTCTACCAAATTTTGAGGTTCTAAAGGGCCGTAAGCTACCGCTAAACCTGGACGCCCATCACACCACAATCGTAGGGCAATCCCTTCTGATTGAGCGATTTCAAGCTGTTTGAGGCGATTTGCCTCAAAAAATACTGGTCGCGATAGCGATCGCGCCTGAAATACCTCTGCCGCTTGAACACCTGATTTAAGGGCTAGTTCTAATAGTTTTTCTGCTAACCCGTCTGGTTGCAAATTTTCAAAACCCATGACACTATTTTGAATTTTTTAATTCCCACTTTTCCCCCTTTTTCCCAGATAACAGGGATAAAGAGGGGCAGAGGATTCAGGGTGTAGGAGATCAAAAATAGGATTTTAGATTTAGTCCAAAATCTTAATTAAAATTTTGTCTCCTCTCGGATCAATTTACGGCAAATTTACGGCAAATTTACGGCAAATTTACGACAAATTAACTTCTTGTAATAACCAAAATCCTGTAAATGTTTCTGATTCTGGATTAGATTGTACTGCTAAGAAATGTACTTGTTGGGCTTTTTCCTTAGCCTGGGCAAATCCTTGCGCCTCTTTTTGGATGTTTTTATCTCTTAGATTTGCTAAAATCCAACTATCTCCGGCTGCCGTTTCCAATATCAATTGTGTCGGTGGTGTGCCTTCTACTCTAATAAATGCTAAATCTAACCCAGATATCCAAGCTGCTAAGGGAAATGCACGGGGTGAAAAAATAATTATTCCTCCTATTGGTGTTGTTGGTTCTAAAGGTGCAGTTACTCCTTTTTTATCCATAATACTTAATGGAAAGCCTTCACCAAAATCGATCGACCATTCCCCCATTTCCGCAAAAGCACTGGCTTCTAAGTTCACAAATGCCCATTTTTGCCCCATCAATGCTTCTTGTAAGGGTTTAGGCTTGCTTGCTTCAAATTGTACCGTCGCTGACCCTATTGCTGTAGCTTGAAAACCCGGTTGATTTGGATAAAAATCCTCCATCCTTTCTTGTAGCCAGATGTTTAAATAATAAGTACGTCTGCTAGGTTGGGCAGCTAAACCCAAATCTTTACAAGCCTTGGTAATCATATTGTTCATTTGGCGGCGAAAGAAACGGATTTTTTGTGGGGTTTGGCCAAATTTATCTATGGCTTCTGCTATAGCTTCGCGCAACCAAATCGAATTTACCTCGGTACTCTTGGCAAACTTAGCATAGCGAAATAGAGAATCTATGTTACTGTCCGTATTTAATGGACTTTCACATATTAAAACTTCCCAAACTTTCTTCTCTTGTTCGTCCACAATTGGACGAGAATAAAAATCTAGTTCCCAAATGATATTTCCCATGCTACATAGTTAAAATTTTGTTCGTTTTTTATCATACAATCCAGTGGTTTTGAAGTTATCAAAAATCTCATCAACCCTGCTTGCTAATTTTTTGGTTTTCTGTATTTTCGTTGCCTGCTTGTCGGTATGATGTTATATTCAGATGGAAAATTAGTTAAAATTTATCCTGGTTTTTGTTAATTTTCCCTAGTTAATTTTGTTTGTATATCATACTGGTAAATCATAAAAAAATAGATAATAGCTAAGAAAAAATTTTATAATCTCCGGTTTGGTTGGCTGAAGATATTGGCACATATTAAAATATTTTTTTTAAATCGGGAACATATACAGAAAAAATTAATCTTTATTTTTAATGTTTGATGTTGACCAGTGATTTTTGGGAAGTTGGTAATTAT
>CAWUOF010000254.1:0-6410 GCA_963923765.1 uncultured bacterium
TAGAAAAACACTAACTATAGTAATATTTTTTTTGTACAATACTAAGTATGCTAAATAAAAGTAGTCTAAGTAAATTTAAGTAAATATTAAGCACTCTAAGTAATTTTACGTAATATCTAAAACCCCAACAAGATAAACCAGGAAAAAAAGCAATGGAACCGACAAATAATGGATCATTAAAGGATGGAGGGACAGCCACATTACTAGAAAAAAACATTGGTGGCAATACCTTATTAATTGTAAAACCACAAACTGAGATAGCGAAAACCGAAGAAATAGACAATAAAACAGCGCCAGCAGAATATCAGGAAAAATTACCAGAAAATAAACCTAAAAAGAGTTCAAAAAACATAATTTTGGCATTTTTAGGAATAGGGGCTGTAGTCATAGCGGGTAAATTTGGCTATAGTTACTGGCGATATGCCACCACTCACCAGGAAACAGACAACGCCACAGTTGCGGGACACATTCACAACGTCAGCAGCCGAATTAACGGCAATGTAGCAGAAGTATTGGTAAATGATAACCAGATAGTCAACAAAGGGCAATTGCTGGTAAAACTAGATGCAAATGATTATCAAGTAAAAGTAAATCAAGCCAAAGCAGCCTTAGAAGTGGCGAAAAAACAAGCAGGGGCAGCCGCAGCAAATATTAACCTTGCCGCAGAAACAGCAAAAGCAACGACAACTCAAGCAAAGGGAGATATAGGCGGGGCGGAAGCTGCCATAGAAAATGCTAAAGCAGCCGTGCAGGAAGCTGAATCAGGTATTCCTGCGGCCCAAGCTACCTTAGCGCAAGCACAAACAGGAGTTCCCGTAGCGATCGCGGCAGTAAAGGAAGCCGAAACGGGGGTAGCTGCGGCAGAAGCGCAATTAGCCCAAGCCGAGGCGAATTTACAAAAAGCCGAGGCTGACTATAACCGATACAATAGCCTATATACATCGGGGGCTATTTCCCATCAACAATTAGACACAGCAAAAGCAGCATATCAAGTAGCATTATCACAAAAAAATGTAGCAATACAAGGAATTCAACAAGCTAAAGCTAGGGTAGCGCAAGCACAAGAAGGAGTAACAAAAGCGCAAGCGCAAATAACAGAAGCTAAGGAAGGAATAGCAAAGGCAGAAGCAAAATTAGCGCAAGCTAAAGAAAATGTGAGTAGTGCTGAGGCGAAATATACTACATCTCAGGGCAGTTTACAACAAGCAGGAGCAAAGGAACAACAAACAGAAGTTAACCGCGCACAATATGAAGCAAGTAAAGCGGCGATCGTACAATCAGAAGCAGCCTTAAAAGATGCGGAATTGCAACTTTCTTATACTAATATAATTGCACCGGCGGCGGGTAGAATAGGGAAAAAAAATATAGAAGTTGGGCAAAGAGTCCAAGCCGGTACACCCTTACTGGCAATAGTTAGTAATGAATATTGGATAACTGCTAACTTTAAAGAAACCCAAATGGAAAAAATGAAACCAGGGCAAGCTGTAGAAATCAAATTAGATGCTTTCCCCCATAAAATTTTTCTCGGTCGTTTAGACAGTGTATCACCAGCTTCTGGCGCTCAATTTGCTTTATTACCGCCTGATAATGCGACGGGAAATTATACTAAAATTGTGCAGCGTATTCCGGTAAAAATAGTCTTTGATGCTGATAGTATTAAAGGCTATGAAAATCGTATTACTCCAGGAATGTCGGCAGTAATAAGTGTTGATGTTGCTGAGTAATATAAATAGCAAGCAAAATGATACAAAAAAATCAAATATCTAGGGGCGCTTGCACGGATAAGAAATAGTAACAATAATCATGTGAATAGATAAATATTAACTATGATAAAACCGTCCCTAGTTATTAACTTATGTCAAATATCAATGGGTAGGTAAAGGGATAAAATATGTCATCAAAAGAATATTTTATTTTTATGCCAGACTGTTGTTAAGATAGTCGATCGACTATCGGAAAATTTACCATTTCTCAGAAATGCCAAATTTCGTTACAATTCCTTAAAAAGAATTAGTAGAAAAAATAAAAAAGTTTAGAGCGATCGCCTATTATCCTTGAAAATTCAGCTATATTGAGGTAATAATTTTCGACTTAATTATCTAGCTGCGAGGATAAAAAATATGTTCAAACGAACCAGTTTTAATGGTACCCAACAACTTTATGGCGTATATTATCTTGAATATGCCTTACCAACAGATGATGAGATAATACACGAATATCTATGGGCAGGCCCCTATACAGACTTACAAGCAGCCGTGAAAAAAGCTGAAGAATTAAAAATAACCCATCAAAATGATGAATTTTTCGTCATCAGACAATATAAAGATATCTTAAATAAGAAAAGTAAGTTCTAATATCGATATTGTATTATCTAAAAAGCCGATCGCACTGATTAAAATTATGCTTACAATTATGATTAAAGTTAAGCTTGCATAAATATTTTTTTACCAATAAAAATGCTGATAATTCGATAATAATTAAGTAACACAAAATAGAGGTAATAAATAGACAATTTTTATAAAAATTGTTGGGGATTTTAATTATAGTCAATGTCTAAAAATGAATTTATTGAGAAAAATAAATAACCATGAGCAATACAGATATAATTAAAAATATCGATCGCCAGCCTAATCATCATATTCCTGTTAAAACTTGGATTGGAATGTTAGGCGCAATGTTAGGCGCATTTATGGCAGTTTTAGACATTCAAATAACCAGTTCTTCTTTAGCAGAAATTCAAGCTACATTAGGCGCTACTTTAGAAGAAAGTTCCTGGATATCTACAGCTTATTTAGTTGCGGAAGTAGTAGTAATTCCCTTAACAGGATGGTTATCAAAAATTTTCTCAATTCGCAGATATTTATTAACAAATACTATTTTATTCATTATATTTTCTATTGCTTGTGCCTGGTCTGTTAATCTACAAATGATGATTGTATGTCGGGCATTACAAGGCTTTACCGGGGGTATTTTAATTCCGATGGCATTAACTATTGTATTAACAACATTACCCCCATCAAAACAGACGATCGGTATGGCAATGTTTGCAATTACAGCTACATTTGCACCCTCAATAGGCCCGACTTTAGGTGGATGGATAACAGATAATCTTAGCTGGCAATATAACTTTTATTTAAATATAATTCCAGGCATAATTATGATCAGTGCTATTGGGTATGCAATAAAACCAACACCTCTACATTTAGAAAAATTGCGAGAAGGCGACTGGGGTGGTATTATCACAATGGCGATCGGCTTAGGTTCCCTAGAAATACTTTTAGAAGAAGGAAATCGCAAAGATTGGTTTAGCTCAGAATTTATCATCCAATTAACTATTATTTCCATAGTCTTTTTATCAACTTTTTTATGGCTGGAATTAACCACAAAAAGACCTTTTATTAATTTACGTTTATTAAAACGTCGTAACTTTGGTATTGGTAGTTTAGTCGCTTTACCTTTAGGATTAGGTTTATATGGTTCTATTTATCTTTTACCTTTATATTTATCACAAATTCAACGTTACACTGCCATGCAAATAGGCGAAGTAATTATGATATCAGGTGTACCGCAATTATTTATAATTCCCTTTGTACCGAAAATATTACAACGTTTTGATGCCAGATTAGTAGCCGCAGTAGGGTTTAGTTTATTTGCAACTAGCTGTTTTATGAATTCATCTATGACTTATTTAACAGGTATAGATCAATTACGCTGGTCACAACTTGTACGCGCTATTGGACAACCTTTAATGATGGTACCACTTACTTCTATTACTACTGGTAATATTGAACCAGAACAAGCTGGTTCTGCATCAGGTTTATTTAATATGCTGCGAAATTTAGGCGGTTCCATAGGCATTGCATTATTATCAACTATAATAACTTGGCGAGAACAATTCCATTCAAATCGGATTGGCGATAATATTTCTTTATTAAATCCAGCAACTCAACAAAGAATTGAAGAATTAACTCAGTTTTTTATGAGTAAAGGTGCTGATGCAATTACAGCCCAAAATCAAGCCCTAACACAAATAGCAAATATAGTACGTCGAGAAGCATATATAATGGCTTATAATGATGGGTTTTATTTAGTTGGCTTTGCTTTATTACTTAGTGGTATTGTTTTATTATTTTGTAAACCTGTAAAACCTGGGTCTGGCGCTGGGGCACATTAAATTAATTAAAAATCAGAAAAATTACCAATTCTTAACCTGAATAGGAAAAATATAATTAAAACCCACTTTGAATTTATTAACAGTCTTATACAAAAAGTCTTTGAAAAAAACTCAAAAAAAATCCTAGTCGGTTTTAACCGACTTTATCTATTAGCCTGGGAATTAATTCCCAGGCGGCTTATGATACGCCAACATAAAATTAAGATTAAAGCAATGTCTAACCTTAATTACAACTGATATAATAAAAAAACACTGTTGAAATGCTAATCTTTACAAATTACTGGTCATTACCATTGCCCCATCAGGTTGCCAAGGCGCAGGAGATACTTCTACGGTAACAACTAAACCAGATACTCGATCGACTGGAGGGATAGAAAGTTTAACTAACATCGTTCCTTTGCTATTAGCATGAAACTGCCCCCAAGATATTCTTTGACCGTTAACAATAGCCCAAAGTTGATAAATTTGACCTTCTGGCAAAAGGGGAAGATTTTGTACTACTAAAACAGCTTCTTGTTGACCAGGTGCGATCGCAATACTACCAGAAGCAGTATTAGCCTGATCCATCCCTTTAAGAGAAACTAAACGAGTTGAAGGATTTTTTAAAATAGTAATCACATCTTTTTGCTGGGATGTTTGAGCATATAACTTTTGTCGCAACAAATAATTATCTATCACCAAACCCACCAGCAAAAATGCAACAGCACCCGCAGCTATTTTGCGCCAACATCCACAATACCAATTTACAAAATTATCGGTAATTGGCAGCCAAGATATAGAAGTATTTTTGGTAGCAATTTGTATTTCTCCATTAGTATCAGTAGCTTGAGTATCAGTAGCTTGGAGAATAGCATCACGGAGACGAGGAGGAGGTGCTATATCTGGGAGGGAATAGGGCATCATTCCGAGTACTTCCTGCAAATGATTAACCTCTTTGTTAAGCTCAGGATGTACTTTTAGCAGTTGTTGAAATTCTTCGGCTTCTTCAGGGCTGAGGTTGCCGAGAACATAGCCTGCTATTAGTTCTTCTAATCCTTGAGGAAGTTCTGACTCATACATAATGCTAATTATTCAATAAAATCTTGTAAGTTTTTTCTCAGCTTTAATAAGCCTTGACGCGCCCAAGTTTTAATTGTGCCCAAGGGAGTATTTAACTGTTTGGCAATTTCTGATTGACTTAAACCTTCGTAGTAAGCCATTTCTAATACTTTTCTATGATTGTCTGGCAATTTGTTTAGGGCGAGGCGAACATATTCGGAACGTTGATTTAAAGATGCTTCCTCGAAAGGTGTTAGCTGAGGTGTTTCTGTTGTCATTGTTTGACGCCAGCGCTGCAAAAATTTGAGTTTGGAGTCACGAGATCGAAGTTTATCGATCGCTCGCGATCGAGTTAATGTTGTTAAAAAGCTACTTAAAGACCCGCGATCGGGATTGTAGGCTTGATTGCGCCACAGGGTGAGAAAAATTTCTTGGGTTAGATCTTCAGCCTCTTGAGGATTGGTTAATATTTTTAGGGCCAATCTATACACCAAGGTGGCGTAGCGATCGTAAAGAATCCCTAAAGCAGAGGATTGGCCAGCTTTTAAAGCATAGAAAAGCTCGGCATCACTTTGTACTAGTAGCTCTGGTGGCCTGTCATTGACAGATTCAATATTCATAATGTCAAGGAAAATAGACCCATTCTTATAACATTAGAGTCGATTCCAGTCATTGTCCACATTTCCTCCCCCACATCAGCATTCATCTTAAATACGATGTACTTAGTCGATCGGATTGTTTTTTAGGTTATACATAAGATTATTTGGTGGATCTATTAATTATCCATAGATATTTATCTGGCTTTGAGTTGGGCTACTAACTGGCTCCTGACTGTTTGCTAGTTTGTTAGTAAATAAGTTCTTACAAGATAAATTCTTGGCAGATAACTTTTTTTGCTGATAAAGTGTGTAATAATTTTTGACTGGTACATTAATAATTCTTAATGGCCCAAATAAGATAACCCGAAAAATAAAAATTTTGTTTTAGGGGTAATCCAAAATATCAGCGCATCCGTAATAAAGGAAGAAACATCACCAAGACATAAATTCAATGTGGTGATACAATCCTTAACAAAGTACAAATGCTTAAAAGTGTGAGGAAAATATGAACTGGAAACCGTTTCTTGCTATTGCTGGCTTAACCTTGACCCTGGGCTTAACTTCTTGCGCCGAAGAAAAGAAACCACCAGAACCTACTA
>CAWUOF010000255.1:0-6401 GCA_963923765.1 uncultured bacterium
TTTTTTAGGATTTTTTTACAAAATTGAAATGTTCCCTACTACTAAATAAATTAAATTGTGCGTGACAGTTTTTTCTGGGTTTCTTGCCCTGTATAGGTATCAAAAACAAAAGCAATATTTCGCACTAACAAACGTCCAATTGCTGTGACTTTAATTTTTTCAGCAGACAATTCAAGTAACCCATCTTTTGCCAAGGGTTGTAAATTCTGTAATTCCTCAGCAAAATAAACATCAAAATTTAGATGATATTTTTCTTCTATTTCGGCTTTGTGCAATTCAAAATGAGACATAATTCTCATAATAATATCGCGGCGAATAATATCAGTTCGACTAAGTTTGATGCCTTTACTAAGGGGAAAATTACCATTTTCAATGGCTTCATAATAATCTTTTAATTGCTTATGATTTTGCGCGTAGGTATCCTCTAGCATACTAATAGAAGTAGCACCAAAGGCTAAAACTTCTGTTTCTGGTTTGGTGGTATAGCCTTGGAAGTTACGTTTTAGGGTGCGGTTACGTTGCGCGATCGCCAATTCATCATTAGGTTTGGCAAAATGATCCATACCAATAAATACATATTCATTATTGGTAAGTTCCTCAATAGTCATTTGCAGAATATCTAACTTTTCTTGGGGTTGAGGTAATGTTTCCAGGGCAATATGTTGTTTTTGTACTGGTTTCATCCAAGGTACGAATGCAAAGTTAAACACTGCAATGCGATCGGGATTTAATTTGATAGTTTTTCTGACTGTATCTCGGAAAGTATCCAAAGTTTGATAGGGTAAACCATAAATTAAATCTACATTTACGCTTTCAAAGCCAGCATCTTTAATCCATCCCATAGCGTCAAATAGCATTTGTTCGGGCTGAATTCGATTGACTGCTTCTTGTACTTGTGGGTTAAAATCCTGAATGCCAAAACTAATACGATTAAATCCTAAAGACCGGAGGAAATAAATATAATTTTTATCGATATACCGAGGATTTACTTCGATGGAAATTTCCGCATCATCAGCTAAAGTAAAGTGCTGATTGATATTTTCCCATAAAAATTCTACTTGTTCTAAAGATAAGTAATTAGGAGTACCACCACCCCAGTGCATTTGTAATACTTGTCTGTCTTTGTCAACTAATGCGGCAGTATTTTGTATTTCTTGAATTAGATGCTCTAGGTAAGGTTTAGCGATGTTTTTGTTATTAGAAATAACAACATTACAACCACAGAAATAACAGGCACTTTGGCAAAAGGGGATATGGAAGTATAGGGAAAGTGGTGTTTTTCTTTGATTAGATGCAGCGATCGCCGATCGAAAATCTATTTCTGTAAAATTGTCTGTTAATTCAGTCGCTGGTGGATAGCTAGTATAGCGAGGTGTAGCAGTATCGTATTTTTGGATTAGATGTTGATCGAATTTTACGCTTTCAAGAGAAAAAACCATTGCACTTACTTCCGTTTTGTGGTTTAAAAATGTATTTCTACCCAGGTAATTAGCTATTTCAACCTTTTTTATCAATCACGATCGCCTTACTTAAAATCATATTTTTGGGGCGCAGTTTTTTATCGTTACATCGATATTCCTTACCATTACCTGATGGGTCTTTACTTCATATTTGGGGAAAAGGCAAGGCTGCATAGTGGTATATGCAGCTTTTCCTAGCAATACCCAGATATTTTGTTGCTTTTAAAACTTATATCATTATATCGCTCCTGAGTTATCAAAACTGTAACATTTCTTTACATAACCTGATTAAATTTGTAAAACTTTATATATCTTTGCAAGAAAATTGCAAAATTTAAAATTATTCAAAGTTATGTAAAATATAGGTTTTTCCCCCTAGAAGGTATTAAAGTAAAAACTCAAGTGTAAATCATATATGGGTATTTTTAGGTCATCAAGCCAAAATATGAATTTTCTTAAAATTTTTGTTTTAGGGCTTGCCAAATCTTAAGTAACGATGTATCCATATATATAGCTATGCAGCGATAAAACTATTAAAGGATTTTATGGTCACTTCCACTATTGGCTCTGAACAACTACGACCCGGAATAAAAGCCCCCGTAAGAGAGACCCTGCTGACACCTCGGTTTTATACCACCGACTTTGAAGCAGTGGCAAATATGGATATTTCGGCTGGGGAAAGTGATTTAAAGGCGATAATACAAGAATTACGCAACGACTATAACCGCCATCATTTTGTGCGCGATCAATCCTTCGAGCAATCGTGGGACCATATAGATGAAGAAACTCGCCGCGCTTTTATTGACTTTTTAGAACGTTCTTGTACTTCCGAATTTTCTGGTTTCCTACTTTTTAAAGAATTATCTCGTAAAATTAAAGATCGTAATCCTCTATTAGCAGAAGCATTTCATCTCATGTCTAGGGATGAAGCCAGACACGCGGGCTTTTTAAACAAAGCCATGTCAGATTTTAATCTTTCTTTAGATTTAGGATATCTTACCAAAGAGCGCACCTATACCTTTTTTAAACCAGAATGGGTTATTTACACAGTTTACCTATCAGAAAAAATTGGTTATTGGCGCTATATCTTAGTTTACAATCACATTAAAAAACATCCAGAACATCAAATTTATCCTTTATTCCGCTATTTTGACAGTTGGTGTCAAGATGAAAACCGACACGGAGATTTCTTTAAAGCCTTATTGCGTTCTCAGTCGCAACTTTGGGATAATTGGCAAGCGCGGCTATGGGTAAAGTTTTTCTTATTAACTGTATTTGTTACTCATACCCTGACAGTTTATGAACGGGCAGACTTTTATAAATCTATTGGTTTAGATGCTACTGAATACAACAAACAAGTTGTAGAAAAAACCAATGAAACTTCAGAAAGGGCATTTCCTGTAGTTTTAAATACTGCTCATCCAGCATTTTTCCCATGTTTAGAAAAATGCGCCGAAAGTAACTTTAAAATAACGGAAATTAATAATAGTAACAGCCCGAAAGTGGTTAAATTTTTCCAAAAGCTGCCTCATATAGCTAACATTGGTGTTAATTTCTTGCGGCTATATCTAATGAAGTCGATCGATACCGAGGCTACACGAGGACAAGTTCGCTAGTTTTCTATAGCTAATGAAAGTTTAACTCCTGGAAATATGAATAGGGTGAGTAATACCCACCCTATTTTCTGGGGCATTTGATATTGGTAAAAAATCGGCAGAGGTTGAAAAAAGCATAACTTTTACCTGTTACCTATTACCTGTTACCTATTACCTATCGCCGATTTTTTATCAATATGCTTCCATTTTGTAGGCTTAATCATGGATATTACCATCAGGCATAATAGCGCCTTGTAAATCAGTATCATGTAAAATAGCGTGAGTGAGATCTGCGCCGCGTAAATCAGCTTTTTGTAACAATACACTACTTAAATCAGCATAGCTGAGATCTGCACCGCGTAAACTAGCTTCCCTTAAATCTGTTTGGGGAAAGTCACTAAGTCCTCTACCGCCTAAAATTGATCGGCAAAGTTTGGTATTATCTAAATTAGCGCCTCGTAATATTACCCCGTTGAGGTGAGTATAACTAAGATTTGCACCGATTAAAATTGCATAGCCTAGATCTGTTTGGCGATCGGAACTAGGGCGCAGATCTGCATCAAATAAAATTGCTCCAGATAAATTTGCTTTATATAAATTAGTGCCATTTAAAGAAGCTTTAATGAGATTTGCTAATTGTAAATTAGCCTCCATCATATTAGCACCACTTAGATCGGCTTCTCGCAATTCTGCCTCTGATAGATTTGCTTGTGTTAAATCTGAACCCCATAGTAAACTTTCACTTAAATTAGCTTTATTGAAATTAGTTTTGTTTAAATTAGCTTGTCCTAATCTTGTTTCCCGTAAATCTGCTTGACTAAGATTACTACCACTAAAGTTAATTTTGATTAAGTCTGCACCTAATAAGTTTATTCCAGATAGATCGGCCTGGTTAAAATTCCGCTCATTTGCTTTATATCTTTGCAAAAGTTCTTTAGTATCCATATAATTGCTTAAGAATTTTGGAATTACAAATATTGATAAATTAATTATATATTTATTCGGGTGCTTTAGAATTTTTAACCCTGATTAGCTTAAATTTGGTTACAACTGTGACAATATTATAATATGCAAAAGTAGGGGCAATTTCTAAATTAACCCTACTAAATATAGTTTTTTATTAAAAACAGCCTTAAAAGGTATTAAATAGGCTATTTAAACATCAGCAATATTATCTACTGGAATTCTAACTAGGGCGATCGCACATATTAATAGTGCTATTGTCCATATCCAATTGGGAATATAATCAACAAAAATAAACAAACCATGACATAAAAGGCCCAGAAATCCGATCATATAGGCCATAAATAGGGTACTAATACTACAGATAATAACAACGATAAGAGCCTGCATATCCTTTTCCTCAGTCAAATTCAAACTTTTCGCAGGGACTCTTTTCTAAGCTCAAGATATAACCGATCGAGACCTGCAATCAAGCTTTCTTATACTTTTAACTGTACAATAAATTGGCAAAATGTATCAAATTTAACAGAAAATTTTACAAATATTTTAACAAACTTGGTGCGACTAGAGGCGATCGCGTCCCAACACCGACAAGGGACAAACAAGGGACTGGGAAACCCACAAAAAAAACACCAGACAGCTATATTTTTACTGCCTAGTTTAAAAAATATGTAAATATAGTAATGTTGCAAATATTTTAACTATGCAAATATCTATATTTTTTATGCCTAGCCAAAAATAAAAACAGGGCAACAACAAAAATTTTCATATTGTTTATTGTTGCTTGTTCCTGACTATAAAATTAGCTCATCTAGGAAATAGAGAAAGCCAGGAATATTAAACCGCCTACTAAAAACAAGGCTAATACTGCTTGGATAACATAATTTCGTTTTTGGGTATTGTTAGGAGGTTGGGCTTCATACATTTTTGGCTCGATCGCAAAATTATTTAACCGTCCGCCGTCCTCTTCGGTATAAGGCATAAAATAAACCTCATTTTTCTTTAAATATTAATATATATTAAGATATTTTTCTTGATAATCTTAAATTATTCCAAAAATTTTTAAATTAAATTAAATTATCAGCTAAGGAGAGCAAAGCCCACCCTAGCGATAAATTTTAATTAAGCAATTAACTAGTAATAGTCCCCGTTAAAGGTGAACTAGCACTAGCATAGGATTTAATGGGAATACGACCGGCTAAATAGGCGAGACGACCGGCTTCGGCAGCTAACCCCATTGCCCTAGCCATAGCCACAGGGTTTTCAGCTTGGGCGATCGCCGTATTAATTAACAAAGCATCCGCCCCCATTTCCATAGCTTGGGCGGCTTCACTAGGGGCACCAATACCCGCATCTACAACTACCGGCACAGTAGCATTTTCGATAATAATTTGGATATTAGCAGTATTTTTAATTCCTTGACCAGAGCCGATCGGAGAACCTAAAGGCATCACCGTCGCGCATCCTGCCTCTTGTAAACGCTTCGCTAATAACGGATCAGCATTAATATAAGGTAACACAGCAAAACCTTCTTTTACTAACTGTTCTGCTGCTTGCAAAGTACCGATCGGATCCGGCAGTAAATACTTAGCATCAGGGATAACTTCCAACTTAATAAAATTATTATCTTCCTGTCCTAAAAGCTTCGCCATTTCCCGTCCGAGTCTCGCCACGCGAATAGCTTCCTCCGCAGTTTTACACCCTGCTGTATTAGGTAACATCCAAATTTTCGACCAATCTAAAGCTTCTGCCAAACCTTCATGGCCAGGGGCTTGTGTTTGCACACGCCTTACCGCTACAGTCACAATTTCACAACCACTTGCTATTACACTTTGCTGCATATCTTCTATGGTGCGATATTTACCTGTGCCTGTCATCAAGCGAGATTTAAACTTACGATTAGCTATAATTAAACCACCATCTTCCACATTTAAATTTACAGATTCCGCAGTAACTTTTGGTGTAGCATAAATTAACATATTAGGAGATTTTCCCTCGGAAATTGAATTGTACTTTTGAGGCTGGGAATTTTTATAAAAACGTTCCCAGTTAAAATGATCTAATAACGGATCAGATTTTTGATTTTGAATCAAATCAGCCAGCAAAGAAGCTGTTACCGGTGCTAATAAAATTCCATTACGATAATGACCGGTAGCTAAAGTTAAATTTTGACACAAACTAGAGCCAAGAATTGGTAATTCATCGGGAGTAGCAGGTCGAAAACCCCACCAGAATTCTTCCAGAATATAATCTTTTAATTCTGGGTAAATTTTAATTGCACCATTGAGTAAAGTTTGTATTCCGGCTGGGGTATTATGGGGCGAAAACCCGACATCTTCGCTAGTTGCGCCAATGATAATTTTTCCATCTTGGCGAGGTACTA
>CAWUOF010000256.1:0-6387 GCA_963923765.1 uncultured bacterium
AGATTCTTCGCTGTCGCTCAGAATGACAAAATTTCGTACTTTCGCAAGAGGTCTACTATTGATGCTTTTACAACCACCAGGGATAATTAAATATTAATTAGCATTATTAATCCGTTAAAAATAGCCATAATCACAATCTTAGCAACAGGAGTAAAATCAATTGGATAACGTTAGTGTATCTGGAAAAACCTCTAAACTATCGCCATCTGTTATCGATGATATTCCTGAAGCTTTGCGGGACATTCCCCATCCATCAGGTAGTTCTGGGCCTAAATATATAATGCTGTCGGCAGGAATAGCAGGAATAGTAGCGATCGCCCTGGGTGTGATAGCTTGGCTGGGCTTAAAATCATCCCCATCACCGGTAGCTATACCCTCACCTCAGCCCCAACAGTCTACCGAAGTTACTTCTACTACTGCACCTAATAATAGTAATAATAATAGCAATAATAATCAGGCTAGGGAAAATAAATTACTAGGACATTTTGCCTATAAAGAAGCGCCATTAACAGAATTACAGGCGATCGTACCTGATGGTAGCATTAAACTTAGAAAAGCAGCCGCGCAAAAATGGAAAGAAATGGTAAATGCTGCCCAAGCAGAAGGAATAAATTTATCAGTAATTTCCGGCTTTCGATCCATTGCAGATCAACAATACTTATTTTTTGACGTGAAAGCACAACGAGGAGAAGTCGCCACAGAAAGGGCTTCAGTTAGCGCACCTCCTGGTTATAGTGAACATCATACCGGTTATGCGATCGATATAGGCGATGCTAATGTCCCTGCTACTAATCTTAGCCCGGATTTTGAAAATACAGCCGCTTATAAATGGTTAAAAAATAATGCTGCTCATTATAGTTTTGAGTTATCATTTCCTAAAAATAATCCCCAAGGAGTAAGTTATGAACCTTGGCACTGGCGCTTTGTGGGAGATAGTAACAGCTTAGAAACTTTTTATAAAGCTAAAGAATTTAACTCTCAAACTCAAAAATAGTAATGAATACCTTAAATATAGCAGCAATTTTTGTATTTTTAATGACATTTTCCAGCTTATTAGGGCCGTTATTTCATTTACCTAGTGAAATACCCGCAATAGCTACTATTAGTATTCTAGGCTTAGTCACTTTAGATAATCTTACCTGGCAAAGCAAAGGTAGTACAATTTTATTAGATTGGCTGGCTAATTTTTCAGCCATCCATCGCGATCGCGTCTTACGTCACGAAGCCGGACATTTTTTAGTCGCCTATTTATTAGGTATTCCCATTACAGACTATTCTCTTACCGCCTGGGAAGCCTTAAAAAAAGGACAAACCGGACAAGGTGGAGTTAGTTTTACTGATAATGAATTAACCCTACAATCAAACTTACAATTACCACCCAGTTTAATTTCTCATCCAATATTAGATAAATACGCTACTGTGTGCATGGCTGGCATTGCAGCAGAACAAATATATTTCGGTAATACTGAAGGCGGTAATGATGATAAAATTAAACTTAGAGCTATTTTAAACAAAAGTGGTATTCCTATCAGAGAAATAGACAAAAAAACTCGTTTTTATATATTACAAGCCCAGACTTTAATTAAAAACAATAAATTAATATATGAAGCCTTGGTAACAGCAATGGAAAAAAGATTATCTGTAGATGAATGTTATCGAATTATTGAGGAAAATTCCCAATTATAATAAATAAACATACATATAAATTAAATATTGGGGCTAATACACCCTGGCAAATATTGGCGATCGCCCCTCATTACTGCTGAAACTATCCCAACCAAAAATATTTTCTAACCAGCCGAACTAGCGATAAAATTAGTCAGAATATCTTTTTTTCAGCAGAATAAACTAACTTTCAACAAGATTGCTACAATGCCAAGCATTAAACCACTCGTGGCATAATCTAGCAACAAAAAAAAGGGGTGTTGTAATGATCGGCCAACTTTTAGATAGAAGATACCGTATTACAGAAATTTTAGGATCCGCAGAATATGGCAAAATTTATTTAGCAAAAGACACTCGTCGTCCGGGACATCCAATATGTTTTGTCAAACACCTACAACCATCCAATAATGACTTAAAATACCTGGAAAATGCCCGCCGTTTATTTGATAAAGAAGCGGAAATTTTAGAAAAATTAGGTCAACATGAGCAAATACCCCAATTATTTGCTTATTTTGAAGAAAATCAAGAATTCTTTTTAGTAGAAGAATTTATTCCGGGTCATCCCTTAGCCACAGAAATTTTACCCGGTAAACCCCTCAGTGAAGAACAAGTTATTAATATTTTAAAAGAAATATTAGAAATTTTGTTATTTGTACATGAACATGGTGCAATTCATCGAGACATTAAACCGAGTAACTTAATTAGAAGACATCCCGACGGAAAATTAGTATTAATTGACTTTGGTGCAGTTAAAGAAATAGGAAATCAAGTATTACAAGGAGATAACCCTCCTACTGCTCGTATTGGCACTTTAGAATATATGCCAATAGAACAATTTCAATATAATCCTCAACTAAATAGCGATATATATGCCCTGGGAATAATTGGTATTCAAGCCTTAACAGGATTACCAATTTATGAATTACCAAAATTAAGAAATAGCTATAATTCTCATGGCTGTGAAATAGTCTGGCGACATTTAGCGATCGTCACTCCAGAATTAGCAGATATTATTGATAGAATGGTGCGCTATGATTATCGACAACGTTACCAATCAGTTACAGAAGTATTAGGAGATTTACTCAGCATAGGCGATCGTACCAAAGGCAGACTTCCCAAACTAACCATATATCTCGAAGAGGTTGAACGCCGAGTTAGCAGTCGCGGTGAAATATCCGTTGTCGGTCGCACCATCCTAGATGCCCTACGGAATAGCTTAGAATTACTACCTGAAGAAGCTGCACTAATTGAAGAAGAAGTTTTAAGACCCTACCAAGATTACCAACAAAAATTACAGCAATATAAGCATACATTACTTAATGCTATGCAAGAAGAATATCCTTTTAGCCAAGAAACCATTGATGAATTAAAACGCTTGCAGCAAGTTTTAGAAATCAAAGATATAGATGTCGCTAAAATAGAAGAAAAAATAAATGCTAACACTGCAAAAACATCAACCAAAAAAAACAAAATACCCCAACTAACCCAAATACCCCAACTAACCCAAATACCCCAAATACCAAAATTCCAACTAAATCAATATTTACCCAAATGGAAAAATAAACAATTTTTAATTATTTCAAGTATTACAGGAGTGATAGGATTAATCGGAGTAATAGTAGTATTTAGCAAATACCAGGATTTCCAACAGCGTCGCCAAATAGAAGCTCAACAAATTAAAGAACTTTTAGCATTTTCCCAAACCAGAAAATATGAAGAATGTATCAAAGAAGGAGAAAAATTTTCTAAAAATAACGAAGCGCAAAATATCCTAAAACAATGTCAAGCCGGAATTAACTGGCAAAATACCCAAGTAAAAACTTTAACCGGACATACTGACAGTGTAGGCACCGTTGCTTTTAGTCCAGATGGTAAATATCTTGTCAGTGGTAGTAAAGATAAAACCATTAAAATTTGGGATGTTACTACAGGTAATGTTATTAACTCTTTAGCAGGCGATAAATCTCCCGTTTGGGCTGTAGCGTTTACTTCCGATAATAAAAAATTAGTAACAGGTAGTTTTTTCTGGAGAGTTTTAATTTGGGATTGGAATAATGGACAATTATTAAATACTGGTGAACATAAAGGGCCGGTTTGGTCAGTTGCTATTAGTCCCAATAGTAAATTATTTGCTAGTGCTAGTGAAGATAAGCTAGTAACAGTATGGAATTTAGAAACTGGAAAATTAGTTTATAATTTAGCAGATAATTTTGATTATGTTTATGCCATTGCCATTAGTAAAGATAATAAATATATCGTCAGTGGCAGTAGAGACAAAGCCATAAAAATTTGGGAACTTAATACAGGAAGATTAATTAATAACCTAGAAGGGCATAAAGCTGAGGTTAGGTCAGTTGCTATTACTCCAGATAGTAAAAAAATTGTCAGTGGCAGTTACGATAAAACTATCAAAATATGGGATTTAGAAACTGGTAAAGTGATTCGTAGTATAGAAGGTCATAGCGGCGATGTAGTGGCGATCGCCATTAGTCCAGATGGCCAAACTATTGCTAGTGGTAGCAAAGATAAAACTATAAAACTATGGAATTTAAACTCAGGGGAATTAATCAATACTTTAACCGAAAATGATGAAGTTTATAGTTTAGCTTTTAGTCCCGATGGTAACACTATTGCTAGTGCAGGTAAAGATATTACTATTAGACTATGGCAACGTTAATATAAAACGGGTGCATCTCATATTAATAAGGAACTCTGGCAACAGGTAAAAAATGATTTTAAATAAAAAAATCCAACTTATCTAATAACTTGGGTATCGGCATTATTGCAACCCAATCAAATAGAATAGTTATAGCCAGATTTTCCTACATTTAAAATATTCAACATTTAAAACGAATTTCACTATTAGCCAGGAAATTAATTTCCTGGAAAGACACACCCTAACGATAGTTAAGGTAAACTAAGTCCTAAGCATAATAGCGACGACTATATATAGATCGTCCTTAAGCAACTGTTACCAATTGCTTATTTTTGACTTCAATAGGCGCATTTAAACATTCCTCTAAATCAGCACAACCAAGTTTTTCTTCCAAAATAGCCATTACTTCTCGACCAAAATCATTAGGATTTCGTTGCCATGCTTGTAGGCAAACTTCGCCAAAAAATGAACCTAAAGGTTCTGGGTTCCAAAGTAATTTTCTAGCAGTCCAAGGCATTAAACTCATCGGATTATATCCTGGTTGTAGGATATTTTTATCAAAAGCATATTCCTCAAGAATTGTATGGGGTTGCAAACCGATAAAAAATATAGCTGGTTCGACTTTATCCGCACCAAAAATACGTTCTAATTCACGGTGATAAGCAACTGTTTGCCGGATAGTATCGAAAGTTTCATCCATTACATTAAAGGAGTAATTAACAGAAACTAAAGCATTAAAACCAGCATTTTTTAAATCACGACAGTTTTGTAAAACCGTGCGAAGATTGTAACCCATTCGCATCTTTCTAACTAATTCTTGAGAACCACTGGTAATGCCGATTTCAAAATAATTCATTCCGGTTTTTACCATAAGTTCGCATAATTCAGGAGTGAGGTTATCTGCCCGAATATATGCCGCCCAGTTAATATCTGTCATGCCATCAGCAAGGATTTTTTCTAATAATTCTATGGCATCGTTGATAAATCTCCGGGCTGGGATAAATTGCGCGTCAGTAAACCAAAAATTACGAATACCTCGGTTATATAACTGGCGCATTTCGGCAACAACTTCATCGGCTGGGTTTATGCGTACTTGTTTGCCTTCTATAACTGTATAAATACAATAACAACAGTTATGGGGACAACCGCGTTTAGTTTGGACACCGATATAAAAGTCTTGATCTTGGAGATAGTATTGAAATTCTGGCCAGATGCTTTCGATGTAATTGTAGTTGCAGGCGCTTTTTTCGATTTCGGTGGGGTTTTCGTGAATTAGTCGATCGCGAGGTATTGTTTCCCCCACCACATAACATCTTTCCTTACTAATATCCTGGCCCTGCACAATTTTTTCTAATAATGTTTCTCCTTCTCCCACAGAAACTATCGTTCCCTTGGGTAAACTACCCCCTAGTTGTTCATAAAATACACTAACAGCACCACCACCGACGACAACTTTAGCATCACGATGGTATCTTTTAGCACGGTTTAAACCGCGTTTAATTAATCCTAAATTACGCCAAAGTTCTGTATAGTAGGAAACTGCTAAACGTAAACCTCCTAATGCTCCTCGGAATTTAATTAGCGGGTTTTTAGCATAATAAAACTCAAAGGCATTTTGTAGGGGGTTTCCTCCTCTTCCGCCTACAGGGGCATAAATTTGAATGTCTCGCCAGGAGAAAACTAATAGGGTGGGTTGAAATTCATCGATACAGGTATCTAGGGCGCTGTTGAAATCTAGGGGCGGAATTGAGCCAAGATCGAAAATGCGCTGATGGATATTGGGCAATATTTTATGGATATGATCTGCCAGGTATACTACCCCGATGGGAAAAATGGGATTACAAGGCAGCCGCACATAGAGTATTCGATCGCTCATGGGTTTATATATATTAGAAAACTTCATATATCTTTACGATAGCACCGATCCCCGATGGAAAGAATTTTTAGAATTTAGAATTTAGAATTTAGAATTGAGCAGGGGAGCAGGGGGGCAGGGGAGAATATAGAATGTAGAATTTTAAGTATATATAAATAACAATTTTTGCTACTAATGAATCCCCCTTGCC
>CAWUOF010000257.1:0-6365 GCA_963923765.1 uncultured bacterium
GTGAAGTTTAGATACCTTTTGACCTGATACTAGGATTTTCTATAAAATATTACCCTAAAAATGATTAATCCATAAAAATTAATTGCCATCAGGTTAAAAATAAAAAATTTCGGGGAAAAATTTTCGCCTTCCCCGATTGAAAATTTGCGATAATAACTAAATACTATCAGTAATACTGCTGAAATTAAATGCTGATACGCGCACCGCAGGAACCAGACTATTACCGAAGCGATCGCACTTACCCAAGGCATCTATATTTGCCAGCATATCCGGTAAACTCTGATTAAAACGCATATTTTTAATTGGATAAGCAATGGCACCATTTTCTATCCAAAAAGTACCATCGCGAGTCATGCCTGTAACTTCCAAAGTGCGGGGGTTTATATAACGTACATACCAAGCACGACTGACTAAAATTCCTTGTTCTGTTTGTGATATTAAATCGTCTAAATTTTGGTCGGTTCCTGTCATTACGATCGGAAACATTGACCCGGTGGGTTTTTGATTTTGTTGCTGCGCCCAATAGCGACTGTAGGCAAGAGTTTGTGGTACGCCATTTTTGATAATTTCTAAATAATTATTTGGCAACCCATCAGCAAAAAAAGTATTCGATCGCAATAAAGGATGATCTGGATATCTTTGCACTTGCACCAAAGGACTAAACATTGCTTCCCCTAAACGATTTCCTATGGGTTGCCCTGTGGCATCAATGCGCGACATAAACGATCGCCCTTCATCCGCCGATCGTGCATCTAAATTCCATATTACCCAACTTAACAAGTCTACAAAGGCGGCACTATCTAAAATTACTGGATAAATACCGGGTTTAATTTCACGAGGTTGACGAGTTTTGCCAGCGCGATCGATTACTTTTTCTGTTAAAGATGTGATGGGTAATTGCTCCACAGCCCAACCAGTGCAATTACTCCAGGAAGAACCATCATCGATTTTAGCGGTAAAACTAAAATCTGCTTGTGTAGTTTTATTGCCAACTAATAATCCTTGGGAATTACCAATAGCTAGTAAAGTTGCTTCTGTGCTGAGAGTACCCGAACCATTTACACCATATTTCTTACTTAAATTACATACTTCTCGGATGATTTCTCCTTTTTTTAAAGGGGAAATTGTGGCTGTATTTTCATCAAAAGCAGGTGTACGTTTATCATAAATTTGTGGTGGTAATAATGGCACCCATTCCGGGTCTTCGGGGGCAATACGAGCTAATGTTTCTGAGTTACGAATAGTTTGGGCGATCGCCTCTGCATCTAATTCCGTAGTTGCAGCCGTAGCACTACGCTTGCCATAATAACTAGTAACACTCAGATTAAATTGGGTTTTACTTATATTCTGACTAATTTGATTTTCACTATAACGGCTGAGGGCTTCTTCATTGCTGGTCAGACTGACAAAAACTCCCTCTGCTTGTGATTGTTTTATCACTGATTCCACCAGGGATAAAGCTTCATTTTCACTGAGTAAATTAGATGCTGTTGTTAGGGTCATGGTTAATATTTCGGTATCTTGGGAAAAATCCTCTAGTTATATTATATATGATAATTTTTAAAATAAAGGGTGCATAGCTGCAAAAAGATAATATTTTAACTAAGTAAATATCTAGGATATGGATATTTTAGGCGCTAAAGCGCAACAACGAGGGTTTTATCATGGCAGATATGTAATGAAAATTAGTGGGTTTATTATAGGAATTTTTTAATAACAATATAATGATTGTGTTATAATTAAAATTAAGCATTTTTTAGGTTAGGCTAAGATTATGGTTGTACAAATTCAATCGCCAGCCAAAACAGAAATTATCTATCCAGAAAGTGACGGCAAGCCAATGGCAAATAATACCGAACAGTTTCACTGGATTTTAGTTATTGAGCAGAATATAGAATGGCTATATGCCAAGGATGAAAATGTATTTGTCGCCGGAGATTTATTTTGGTATCCGGTAGAGGGAAAACCAAATATTGTAAATGCTCCTGATGTAATGGTAGCATTTGGCAGACCGAAAGGAAAACGTGGTTCCTATCAACAATGGAATGAAGGAGGTATTGCACCACAGGTGGTATTTGAAATTTTATCACCGGGTAATACTCAAAATGAAATGGAGAAAAAGTTACTGTTTTACGATCGCTACGGGGTTGAGGAATATTATATTTACAACCCAGCTAATAATCAATTGCAAGGATGGCTGCGGAATGAAACAGGATTAGATATTATTCCCTTAATGGAAAATTGGATAAGTCCTCGGTTAGCTATTCGTTTTGATTTATCTGGGGATGAGTTACAAATATATCGTTCAGATGACACCAAGTTTTTCTCATATATTGAGATTTGTCAAATGTTGGAGGAAGAAAAACAGCGATCGCAAGAAGTAGAAACTGCTTTAGCAGCAGAAAAACAGCGATCGCAAATGTTGGCAGAACGTTTACGGGAAATGGGTATTAACCCCGATGAAATTGCCTAAAAAAATTAGGTTTTGATTGATGATTTTATATGGCGATCGCCCTGATACTAGGCGATCGCTTTTCATAAAAACCAGATTTGTTTACTAACTGACAAGGATAGCTAAGATGCACCACCGATAGATATATTCCGCACTCGTACTGGTACACAAGCATGAGTCATTTCTGCTATTTGTATCGGTTCACCTTTGCCGCACATATTAGTACTAGCTTGTATATAAGCTTCAGCCGGACCGATGGCATCTACACTATTCCAAAAATCGGTAGTCATAGAATGATAAGTTACATCCTTCAGCATACCGACAATTTTACCTTTTTCAATTTTCCAGAAAGCATCACCGCCAAATTGAAAATTACGCCGTTGTTGGTCAATAGAATAACTACCGATACCATCAATTAAAATTCCTTCATCGGTATCAGCAATCATTTCTGCCAAAGTAGCAGTATGACTACCATTTTTCGGGCCTGGTTCTAATCCTAAATTGGGAATTCTTACCATTGGTACACTATCCCAACTATCAGCATAAGCACAACCATTACTACTACCACGCCCTAGCCTGTAGGCAGTTTCACGATCGGTGAGATAATCTACTAAAATGCCATCTTTAACTACATACCAATCTTGTCCGGGTACGCCTTCATCATCATAGGCGATCGTGCTACGTCCACCCGGTTGAGTGCGATCGCATTTAAAATTAATCCAAGGTGCAGCATACTGTAATTTACCTAATTTATCAGTAGTTGCAAAACTGGTTCCAGCAAAATTTGCCTCATAACCGTAGACGCGATCGAGTTCCGTTGGATGTCCTACAGATTCGTGAATTGTTAACCACAAATTTGATGGTTTTAAAATTAAATTTGGCAAAATTCCTGAAGGAAATTTAGGTGCATTTACCTTTTCAATTGCTTCTGTAGCAACTCGCTCTACTTGAGCAAATAAATCCGCAGTATTTATGTGTTCATAACCTATATTTAAAGGATAATGTTCATAACTGCGACTTTGAGCATCTCCATTAGCAACCGCAGTACAACTAAAGCCGGTATAACTGCGATAAATTGTTTGGTCAATTACAGATCCTTCTGTAGAAGCAAAGATTTTTTCTTCCCGGGCAAAGCGCAGAAAAGAATTAGCTTTTTTGATACCTTTTTCGCTAAATTCCAGTAATTTTTCATTTAAATTTAGCAGTAATTCAGCCTTTTCTGTGATAGGTATAGTAAAAGGATCGATGGCGATCGGAGTAGTATAACTATCACGATAAGCTTCTACAGGTACTAACTTAATTGGTGTTTGCTGAGTTAAGCGACTACCTTTAGCAATATCAACAGCTAAAGTAACTATGCGGGCGACTTCTGCTGGTGTTTTCCGATGACTGGCGGCAAAACCCCATGCTCCATCGAGCAATACTCGTACACCAAAACCCGCACTAACTTTATCAGAAAGCTGATTTAAAGAGCGATCGCGAGCCGCAATATTTTGCTTTCTATAGTTGCAAAAACGTACATCACCATATTCACATCCGGCTTGACGAATTAAATCAATAGCTAGTATCGCCAATGCATTATCAGAAATAGAATCCTGAATTGCAAAAATAGGTGCAGGAGTTTGTACCATAGCAGATTGTAATAGATTGGATAATTTATTATAACCAATATTATATTGAATAGCTAGTAATAAACAAGCAATAGATAGTAAATAACTGTTGTTGCGCTTTAGCGCTAAAATTGACTATTGTATAAGTAAATAACGGTTGTTGCGCTTTAGCGCTAAATATAGACTATAAATACAAAATATAGATATTTTTTACTATAACACTATTTTTTAAAATTAGAAAATGCACCCATTATGAAAGTAGAATTAAATTAATTTGAGGGTGTAGCAGAGTTAATATTTAAAGGAGATAATTAGGATTTAAACTTCTGACACCCTCTATTAATTGGGCTTGGGTAAGTTTGGTCGTATTTATTTTTAATAGATACTAATTCAAATTATCAAACTGAGCGATCGCTTACAAAGGCGGGTATATAAACAGTAAAAGAAGTACCTTGATGAATTTGACTTTCTGCAATGATATCTCCACCCATCATTTGACATAAATTGCGAGCTAAAGCTACACCCAATCCAGCACCACCATACTGCATAGCCGGACTATCAGCATCAGGAAAAGGTTGAAAAATTGTTTCTAAATGTTCTTTTGTCATACCCATACCAGTATCGGTAATGATAAAACACAGCCAATCCTCCATATTTTCTGATTGTTTTGCACTTTGTAAAGGAGTAACTGAAATTGAACGAGACTGGGGATTTAAAACTCGAAAATCTGGTTGATTTTGGCGGGATATATTTATAGTAATTGTTCCCGATCTCATAAATTTGCTAGAGTAGGTTAACAAATTCATAAGTATCTGTTCTATTTTCAGGCGATCGCCATACATTATCCCCAGGTTTCCGACATATTGAACTATTATGTTATTATTATTGAACGTAATTACAGGTTGTATTTTTCCTTTAATTTCTTCTATCAATTCTACTACATCAAACCTTTGGGAAAATAACTCCATTTGGTTTAATTCAATTATTGACAAATCCAAAATGTCATTTAACACATACAACAAATCTTGACCAGAGGTATTGATTGAGAGTAAATCTGCCAAAAAATTCTCATCTTTTATACCTTGTTCTTTTGCCTCGTCTTGTAGCAATTCACTATAGCCGATAATAGCATTTAAAGGTGTACGCATTTCATAGCTAATATTAGCTAAAAAAGCACTTTTGGCTTTGTTAGCGGCTTCTGCTGCTGCTTTAGCTTCGTACAATTCTGCCTCTGCTTGTTTGCGATCGGTAATATCTCGTGCAAAAATACAATTGTATTCTTTATTTTTAAACCTGAGATAACTTACAGTAATTTCAACTGGAAATGTTTTACCATCTTTGGCACAGTGACGAGATTCTAATCGCACTGAACCAAATTCTTTAATTTCTTCCCAATATTCCGGCCAAACTTCCGGGGGGAAATCCGGGTTAATATCATGTATTGTTAATGATACTAATTCCGAGGTAGAATACCCCAAGGATAAACAAGCAGCATCATTAACATAGAAAAATTGTCCGTCTGGAGTTACCCAGAAAATAGCATCAGCAGCTTGATTAACAGCAAATTGCGTAAATTGTAATACTTCTTCAACTCGTTCGCGATGAGCAATTTCATCTTCTAAGTTTTCGATCGCATTTTTTAAATCGTGGGTACGTTCTTCTACTCTAATTTCTAGTTCTTCATTTATTTGTTTCAGTGCTGCTTCTGCTGATACGCGATCGGTGATATCAAAGCCAACAAAAACCGCCGCTTTTCCTTGTAGATATTTATGTGCGACAACTAAAAAATGTTTGGTTGTTCCTGCTAGTTGCACTTCGATTTGATGACGATCTTCTATGGCAGGATTATCAAAAAATTGTGGCACTAAATCATTAAATTTAGGACTACCTGATAAAAATCCAATCTTTTTACCGATAAAATTGTCTGGCGAAGTTTTAAAAGTCTGGGCTAAATATCCATTTACTCCTAGATAAACTAAATCAGAACTAAACCAAGAAATACAACCGGGTACAGCATCTAAAACTGCTTGTAATTGATCTAAAGTATCTTCTAATTGCGCTTTTGCCTTAGCGCGATCGGCATTTTCTAAAGCCAAAGCTGTATAATCTCCAATAGCAGCAGCAAAGTTTTTTTCTCCTAATAGCCACTGTCTTATATTTGCGGTATTTTCACAACATAAAAACCCGATCATTTCCCCATCAATACGAATCGGAACTGTTACCACAGCTTTAATTTTTTGAGGAGTTAAATAAGATACGGCAAAGTCTTGTATTTTCACCTCTTCTTTGAGGTTATTTACTGC
>CAWUOF010000258.1:0-6361 GCA_963923765.1 uncultured bacterium
GGCTTTTAACCGATAAATTTTTGACATATTTTTTATCTATTTTTGATTCTGATAATTATAGCGATAATATTATTTTTTTGAAACTATAGCGCTTCAATTACTTATCTTATTGTAAGTATAAACTTTTATCTTTTCAGCCTTAGCATGGAAGAGTCCTGCCCCAATCCCCCCTGCTCAAATTTCCCTCTGCCCAATGCCCAATGCCCAATTCCCTCTGCCCCAATGCCCTCTGCCCCAATTCTCCCATACTCCCTGCCTAATGCCTACTGCCCCACACCTACTGTCTTTATCTATAGATGCATTTGAATAGTCTTATATAGTTTTTGTTAGTTATACCCCTGGATAATGTAAAAATAGTTAACATCTGTCCTATAAGCCAAGCGGTGATTAGTTAATCGTGTTTGTCCTAAGTGGCTACGAGTATTTTCTAGGCTTTCTGTTGATATGCAGCCTAGTGCCAATCCTTGCCCTTACTGTGTCTAAGGTACTCCGACCCATAACTCGGGGTGCGGCTAGACGCACTACTTATGAGTCCGGCGTAGAACCTATTGGTGGGGCCTGGATTCAGTTCAATATCCGTTACTATATGTTTGCCCTAGTCTTCGTCGTTTTTGATGTAGATACGGTGTTTTTGTATCCCTGGGCTGTCGCATTTAATCGCCTGGGAGTGCTTGCATTTATTGAAGCGCTGATTTTTATTCTGATTTTGGTCGTTGCCCTTGTCTATGCGTGGCGCAAAGGAGCGTTGGAATGGTCATAAAATCTAATAATGCTTCTGAAAGTCTGTTAGAAATGCAGGCAAGTGAAAAAATTATCAATCCGGTTGAGCGTCCCCAGGTTACTCAAGCACTTTCTGAGAATGTAATTCTTACGACGGTTGATGATTTGTATAACTGGGCACGTTTGTCTAGTTTGTGGCCGTTGATGTATGGTACGGCTTGTTGTTTTATCGAATTCGCTGGGATGATTGGTTCTCGGTTTGATTTCGATCGCTTCGGTTTGGTTCCCCGTTGTTCCCCGCGTCAGGCTGATTTACTCATTACTGCTGGCACTATTACCATGAAGTATGCTCCGATTTTGGTGCGTCTTTATGAACAAATGCCAGAACCAAAATATGTGATCGCTATGGGTGCTTGCACTATCACTGGCGGTATGTTTAGTATGGATTCACCAACGGCTGTACGTGGTGTTGATAAGCTAATTCCTGTGGATGTTTATATTCCTGGTTGTCCTCCTCGTCCGGAGGCAATTATGGATGCTATTATTAAACTCCGGAAAAAGATTTCTAATGATTCTTTGCAAGAACGGGCTAATTTATTGCCTACTCACCGTTACCACAGTGTTAAACATCAAATGAAGGCTGTGGAACCAATTTTAACTGGTAAGTATTTGCAGTCAAATGAACGCCAAAATCCGCCGCAGGAATTGACGGAGGCGATCGGAATGCCTGTTCCTCCGGCTTTGTTAACTTCTGCTCAGGAGGAATATAATCGTGTCTGATGCACAAGAAGGTCAATTAGTGGAAACTGGTAAGGTTTCTCAATGGTTGACAGAAAATAGTTTTGAACACGAATTTTTGGGATTAGATAATCTCGGTGTAGAAATTATTAAGGTCGATCGCGATTTTCTGCTGCCTTTGTGTACTGCTTTGTATGCTTATGGTTTTAACTGTTTGCAATGTCAAGGTGGTTATGATGTCGGCCCAGGTCAGGATTTAGTCAGTTTTTATCATCTGATTAAAATTGTTGATAATCCCGATCGCCCTGAAGAAGTCCGTGTTAAGGTGTTTTTACCCCGTGAAGATCCCCGCGTGCCTTCGGTTTACTGGATTTGGAAAACTGCCGACTGGCAAGAACGGGAAACTTACGATATGTACGGCATTATCTATGAAGGACATCCTAATCTAAAACGCATTTTGATGTCGGAAGATTGGGTAGGCTGGCCTTTGCGTAAGGATTATATTTCTCCTGATTTTTACGAGTTACAAGACGCTTATTAAAGGAGTCGATCGCGATCGAGTCTTGTTAATTTTCTCCATCGCGATCGTTTCTATCATTATTGCCAATACCCGAATTTTTCTTAGAGAAATCGGGTATTTTGTTTTTTAGAACAATTGCAACTCACAATATCAATGATTATTATAAATAAAATCTATGCAAAAAATATACTAATTTGGTAGTTTTAAGTAATTTATATTAAAAAAATTATTATAATAAATATTATAGGGTTATAAACCATTATAAATTATCTTTAACTAACAGGCAATTACCGTGTTAGAAGCCTTTGTATTTGCAACAATCCTCTCCGGATTTTTCGGCATACTGCTAAAAAAAAATCTAGTGATGAAAATTATTTCAATGGATGTAATGAGTACAGGAGTAGTTTCTTACTATGTACTAATTGCGGCAAGAAATGGTTTAGTTACTCCAATTTTATCAGATGTAAAAAATGAAACTTTTGCAGATCCGGTTCCCCAAGCTGTGATTTTGACCGCAATAGTAATCGGTCTTTCTATTCAAGCCTTAATGTTAGTGGGGATAATGAAACTGTCACGGGATAATCCCACCTTAGAAAGCCATGAAATCGAAAAAAACAATACACCATGAATACCCTTACACTTAGCTGGATTGCCTTTCCGTTTATTATTGGCTTCATTATTTATCTATTACCAAAGTTCGATCGCTTTCTGGCACTAATTACCAGCATTATTTCGGCTATCTACGCTGGGGGTTTATTTGTACAAACATCATCCCTCAAACTCACATTACTGGATAGTTTTGGTGTCACCTTAGAAGCCGATCAATTAAGTGGCTTTTTTATTTTAACCAATGCAATAGTTACTGCTGCGGTGATTCTTTACTGTTGGGATAGGGGAAAAACAGCTTTTTTCTACGCTCAAACTATTATTTTACATGGTAGTGTTAATGCGGCGTTTGTTTGTTCAGATTTTGTTAGTTTATATGTAGCTTTAGAAGTAAGCGGTATAGCTGCTTTTCTATTAATATCCTATCCCCGTACAGATCGATCGCTATGGGTAGCTTTACGCTACTTATTTATTAGTAATGTTGCCATGCTATTTTATTTAGTTGGTGCAGTATTAGTCTATAAAGCGCATCATTCCTTTAATTTTGCCGGTTTACGTGGTTCTCCACCAGAAGCCCTAGCCTTAATTTTTCTAGGATTATTAGTAAAAGGTGGTGTATTTGTATCAGGATTATGGCTACCATTAACTCACTCTGAATCAGAAACACCAGTATCAGCTTTACTTTCCGGAGTAGTAGTAAAAACTGGCATTTTTCCCCTAGTTCGCTGTGCCTTAGTTTTAGAAGAAATAGATCCAATTATTAGATTTTTTGGCGTTGCTACTGCCTTACTAGGTGTATTTTATGCTGTTTTTGAAAAAGATACCAAACGAATGCTGGCTTTTCATACAGTTTCCCAGTTAGGATTTGTCCTCGCGGCACCGGAAGTAGGGGGTTTTTATGCTCTAACACATGGATTAGTTAAAGCAGCACTTTTTTTAATTGCCGGTGCTTTACCGAGTCGTAATTTTAAAGAATTGCAACATACACCAATTAAAACTCCGATTTGGATAGCCCTAGTTTTAGCAAGTTTCTCTATTTCCGGCTTTCCCATGTTATCTGGTTTTGGGGCGAAGGTTTTAACTATGAAAAATCTAGTTCCTTGGCAAGTAATTATGATGAATATAGCGGCTTTAGGCACTGCTATTTCATTTGCTAAATTTATCTTTTTGCCGCATCAAACACCAGAAAACCCTGAAAATAACCGACCTAGTTTTTGGGCAGCAGTAAGTTTATTAATTACTGGGTTAATAGCAGCAAATATTTTTTATTATGATGCTTATACCCTAGAAAATATCATCAAGCCTTTGGCAACGATCGCCCTGGGATGGTTAATTTATCTGTTAATTATTAAACGCACCACCATTAAATTACCAAAATTCGGCGAAAAATTTGATGATTTAATTGGTTTTATGAGCTTAATTTTAATTGTATTATTTTGGATGGGATTTACATGGTTGGGCATTTAATATTACGGTTAGCAATTTGGTTTCTACTCACGGCTAATTTGAGTTTAGAAAATATTATTATAGGTGTTATCATTGCTGTGCTTTTACCGCGTAGTTATACAGAACCAGAAAATTTAAAAGATTGGTTGTTATTGCTAGGCAAAATTCTCTGGGCAATTCCCCAGGCTTACCTAGAAGCCTTTGAATTAATTTTTAATCCCCATGATGAAGAAGAAATTATTATGGAAAAAGTAACAACTCAGCGCTCTCGGCGTTTAGTATTTTTAGATATATTTTTAATTACTTTTACGCCGAAAACGATAGTGATAAAATATAATGATAATGGCTGGTATGAAGTCCACCGAATCCGCCGGAGGAAACAAGCATGAGCTTAATATTAATTGCCATGATTATTGCTTTGCTTATTCCCATTTATTATGCTGCAATAACTGAAAATATCTGGCAGAAAATGTTAGCATTAGGCAGTACTTCTACTAAAGCAGCAATAATTACTTTATTTGTTTCGGTATTGCGGGATGATTGGATGATTGGAATTGTGGCAGTTATTATCTTAACTGTAGGCAATGCTGGTTTAATGTTATTAGCTCATATTCTCAAAAGAATGAACAAATGATGATAAATATATTAAGTTATAGTTGTTTAACTATAGGAATTTTTTTCTGGTTTTGGGGAAGTTCTCACCTACTCAAAAAGCGATCGGTTTTATTCAAATTACATAGCCTTTCTGTAACAGATACCCTGGGTTCAATGATTATTATATTTGGGCTTTTGTTAAAAATTCCTAGAGAATGGCCTTTACTAATTCTAGGGATTATTTGTTTAGCCATTTGGAATACTATGTTGGGTTATGTTTTGGCCTACTGCTCTACTGATGAGGGGAAATATGAATGATAGTTATATTTATATAATTACTGCTTTGTTGCCCTTAGCAGCTTGTATGTTAGTGTTACAAAATAATCCCTACGATGCTTTGGTAATTAGGGGAATTTTGGGTGCTGTAGCAGCGATGCTTTATGCTATTTTTGGTGCCGCAGATGTAGCTTTAACAGAAGCTTTAGTAGGAACGATGCTATCAATTATGCTTTATGCTGTTGCAATCAGATCTTCCTTGGTGATGCGTTTGGGTGTACTGAAAGGTGAATTAAAAACAGAAAATAATCAGCCTTTTGAACAAGTTTTAGATGAGTTTCGCCGGATTTTTGGTAAACGCTATATGCGCCTGGAAGTTATACCTTATATCGATCGCCAAGAATTAGACCAGGCTTTACTAGAAAAAGAAATCCATGCAATTTGTACCCCACAATCTGAACAAGAGGCAAAACCTCTTTATGAAACAATAATTCGGCTACCACGTCTTTATGAAATTGTGCAAAATGAAATTTCTTCATCTGTTATTAATTTAACTTCTATTAGTGCATCATATTGGGAGAATAAGTAACTATGAAATGGTTTTATATTGCCGCAGGTATAGCATTTTATTTGAAAATGTTAGTATTACCTAATGCTGCACCTGATTTTGGTTGGTCAATAGTGGAAACGGTGGTGAAAGAAAGTGGTGTACCCAGTGCGGTAGCAGGAATTATTTTAAGAAATCGTCTTTATGATACGATTTTTGAGGTGATAGTTTTTACTATTGCTATTATGGGTTGTCAATTTTTATTAGCTAATGAAAAACCAGTTAGTAAGGTTTATCAATTTAGTGATGAAACTTCTGTGATTTTAGCCCGTTTAGGGGCGACAATTTCTGCCTTGGTTAGTGTTGAATTAGCAATCCGAGGGCATTTAAGTCCGGGTGGGGGTTTTGCCGCAGGGGTAGCTGGTGGAACTGCTATTGGTTTGGTGGCAATTACTTCTTCTCCAGAATGGATGCAGGAAATATATAAACGTTGGAAAGCTGCTTTTTTAGAAAAAATTTCGGTACTTGTTTTTATTGTTTTGTCGGTGTTAACTTTAGTCGGTTGGGAATTACCTCATGGCCAATTAGGTACTCTTTTTAGTGGTGGAATTTTGCCAATTCTTAATATTTTAGTTGCTATAAAAGTTGCTTTGGGTTCTTGGGCTGTGGTTTTGATTTTTATTCGTTATCGGGGATTTTTGTAAATCAATTTATCATCAATAAAATAGCAATAGTATTGCTGTAAAAATGATTTACTTAGTAAAAATATTACAGCTAATTTAACTCAACTTTTTTAAAATTTTATTATGAATTACTCCTGGGGGGGTAACAAGCAAGCTAAAAACTAGACTGGATAAGGGTTATATCAAGTCCGGCTAATCGCTTATAATAAGAAGGAAGAGTGAAACTTTAAG
>CAWUOF010000259.1:0-6343 GCA_963923765.1 uncultured bacterium
AATCCTAATAAAAAGCCAGGGCATAAATCCCTGGCTAATAAGAAAAATTACTTAATAATTATTACGAATAGCGATAATTATAGGTTATTTAAATTCAAAAAATCAGTTATTTTGTAATATTATATTCTGGTTTATTTATTAATATTTTAACTTTTTTAGTTTTTAAATTTTTTATTCCTGGCGGTTATGTTTACTAACCTTGCCAGTCTATTTAATTTGTAACAATTCTTATACTTAAATATCCAACTTATTTTAAATTGGGTATTTTATTATTTACAAATGATTTAGACTGGCTAGGTAATTATTGAATGCGGATTGGTTTTCTTGATGTTTCGGTTTTTAACTTGTCATGGTTTTTGATTAAGAAATCGATCGCTTTTTTAAAATACCTTTTGCTATCAGAGCGAAATATAGTATTATTTAAGTCTGCTTTTCTGACTTTATCTTGGATGGTGGCTCTATATTTATCATCATTAATTAGCCGGACAATTAATTTAATATATTGTTCGGGATTATTAGCCACTAATTCTGATAAACCAGCCGATCGCAACATTTGGGAACCTATACGATTATACCATTTATCACCAGCATAAGTTACTGTGGGTTTTCGTAAATACAAACTATCGGTAATAGTATTAGAACCTCCAAAATGATAAGAGTCGATACTAATATCTCCTTCTGCCATCAGATCCATATATTCTTCATAGCTTTTTGGTGGAATTACCTCGACTCTTTCTTTACCCAAAAGTGTTTGTAAATCTTTCACAAATGGCAGAAAATCATTTTTTCGTATTAAGGCACTACCAGAAAAAAATCTAAAGAGAATATACTTTTTAGATTGTTTAATAATATCTTGTAAGTAAGTTATCTGAGAATAGTTGACTTTTTGCCCAAACCAAGAACAGTTAATGATAAATTCCGATCGCGTTTTTTCTATATTCTGTATTTCGTAATTAGGGGAGTTGTGAATAGCACCAAAACCTGGTAAAAGTATTAATCTTTCTGAATAGTTTTCCTCCGCACCTTCGGGAATTTCTACACCGGCACCACTAATAAAATAATCTATTTCTGAACCAAAGGTACTAACGGGATGCCCTGTACCGCAAATTTGAATGGGAGCTATTCTTAAATTAGATAAAAATATACTTTCACTACTCATGCCAATATCGGGATAATAGACAGCCATAAATTCATTTTCCCGAATAGCACCAATATTTAAACCATCGTCTTTAAAATAAACATATTTGATAGCTTTAAAACAGCCAATATCTAAGTTATTTTTAATTGGGCCTAAATAAATTAAGGTAAGTTCGTAATCTTCACTTAAAGATTCTACATATTCAGACAGGGTACGATATACTGAATGTTGGGAAAACCATAAAGATGTGATGATTGCTATTTTTTTGGGGTCAGGAGTATTTTTAATTTGAGCGGCGGTTGCAAAGGGACTAATTTGGATAGCTTTATTGATTTTCTGTTTAACTTCTCTATCTCGATCGCCATCTATATAGGTTGCGCCAAAGTAAATATCTTCGATGTTATAAAAATCTATTAATCTTTCATCTTCATAGGTAATATGTTCTCTAATATTATTATAGGCTTGTTGATTTACTAATCCCGATCGATAAATTTCACAAAAACAAGAATACCACAGGCAAGCTAACTGTTCATTTGAATCAAATATAGATTTGCGATCGACTTTTATGCTATTGCGAGCCGAATATAATGTGAGAAACTTCGCAAAGTTCCGTTGCTGATTTTTTAATATTTCTAAATAGGCATCTGTGGTTTTAAAATCCGACATTGCTACTAAATTAGAAATTGTTAAATTTAATTGAATAAATCTTGCCACGTGGCGATCGGGTATCACATATTCTGGTTGAGTAAAAAAATATAAAAAATTCTTAAGAAATACATGAATAAAATATTTAGCTTGATTATCTAAAGTAAAATATGTTTGATTTTCAAAGTGTTCTAAAACATAAATAAATTTATCCGATAGTCTATCATAATCTTGCAGAAAATAATTTTCTAACAGTTCGTTGGGATTAAATTGTGGGGTAGTTATTTTATTCATGTTTGATACAGGTTATTTACAGGTTATTTTCAAGACATTCTTATTTTTTTATACTATATTATAATCCTATTTTGTAAATATTTATATTTTTTTAAACTTTTTACTAAAAATAGAAAAAATATTATTAAAAATCCCTATAATTATAACTCTATTGATAGCTTAATTATTATTAATTATTTAGCTTCCATCCAATTTTTTCCGGCATGGATATCTACAACTAGGGGCAAGCTTAAAGATACAGCATTTACCATTGTATCACGAATTAAACTCTGTAATTCTTCCCATTCATCCGGATAAACTTCTAACACTAATTCATCGTGAACTTGCAATAACAACCGAGATTTATATTTTAATAGTATTTCCTGTAATTTTACCATAGCAATTTTAATAATATCAGCACTAGAACCTTGAATAGGTGCATTAGCCGCAGCCCGCAGTAATTGGGCATCATTCTGCCCAATTTTTTTTAATGTATCGAGATTAATTTCTGATGGCTGACAACCTTTCATTTGTCGTAAACTACCAGCTTCAAAGTTAAAATAACGGCGACGACCTAAAATAGTTTCCACATAACCCCAGGCGATCGCCTGTTTTTTGACATTTTCTAAATACTCAAATACTTTTCCGTAAGTTTGGTAAAAGCGATCGATAAATTTCTTCCCCTCTGCTGGAGTTACCCCCACTGATCGAGCAAATTTTTGCGCCCCCATACCATAAATAACCCCAAAGTTAATGGTTTTTCCTAAGCGTCTTTCCTCTGCCGTTATATTTTCCTTTTCAAATAATAATTTTGCCGTCACGCTATGAACATCTTGATTATTTTTATAAGCTGCTAATAACACTGGTTCCTGACTTAAATGGGCTAAAATTCTTAACTCTATTTGGGAATAGTCAGCCGATACTAACAGCCAGTCTTTTTCTGGTAAAAAAGCCTTGCGGATCTGGCGAGAAAATTCTGTACGAATGGGAATATTTTGTAAATTTGGGTTAGAAGAAGATAAACGCCCTGTACCTGTAACAGTTTGGTTAAAATTAGTATGTACTCTACCAGTATTTTTATGTACCATATCCGGCAAAGCATCTATATATGTAGATTTTAATTTCGCTAAAGTTCGATGTTCTAAAATTGCATCAATAACTGGATGGTCTCCTTGTAATTTTTCTAAAACAGCCGCATCTGTAGAGTAACCTGTGGCAATTTTTCGAGATTTTTTAGTATCTAATTTTAACTTATCAAATAAAATGTGACTTAATTGTTTTGGCGAACCTAAATTAAATTTCTCTCCTGCTGCTTGATATGCTTTTTCTTCGGTAATTTCTAAATCTTTTTGCATTTGTTGAGACAGGTTTTTAAGATAATCAATATCAATACGAATACCGGTATATTCCATCTGAGCTAAAACTGGTTCTAAAGGTTGTTCTATATTTTCTAATAATTCTTTTAATTTAGGTGTATTTTCTAATTTTTTTCGCAGTTTTGGTACTAGCTGAAAAGTAGCATAAACTTGCATTCCACAATAATTTGCTACTGCTGGAATATCAATATCAGCAATAGTTTGATTTTTTGGTACTAATTCTTTATATCCTTCTAGGATAATACCCAATTCTCGATCGACTATATCATTAAGATTATGAGTAAATTCTGGGTTGATTACATAACTAGCTAACATCGGATCAAATATTATTCCGGCCAGCTTAATGTTATGATTTAATAGTATTAGTCTATCAAATTTAGCATTTTGCAAGACTTTATAATAATTATTGCCCTCAAAAATTGGTTTTAAATTATCTAAAACTGTAGTTAAATCTAATTGTATTCCCTCAATATGCCCAGTGGGAATATAGGCGACATCTTCTCGCCCTATTCCCCAACAACAACCAATTCCTACTAATTTTGCATCTCGTGAATTTAATCCAGTAGTTTCTGTATCCCAAGCTACAGGATAATTTGGATCTATGCATTTTTCTAATAATTCAATTAATTCTATGAGTTTTTCTGAAGTGTTAATTATACGAGGCTGAATTGGTAACGCTTCTGGCGCTTTTATTATAATGTTTGGCAAAATTTCGCTGCTTTTTTCCTCAAATAATGAAAGTTGAGTGATATTATTTGCTCGTTTGCCATTTATTGCTTTTGTTTTTTGGTGGGCTTCTGGCTCACCATTTTTTTGCGTTTGAGGGCTATTCTGTTGATTATTAATTTGGTTAATATCAGTTGTTACCTGATTTATAATAACTTCTGCTGCTACTTTACCGCCAAAACGCTGCTGTATATTATTAATTTGGTTTAAAAAATTCTTAAAGTCTAATTTTTCTAAAATCGGTATTAATTTATTGTTATCAAAACCTGTTAATTTACATTTTTCTAAAGTTATTTCTAATGGTACATCTATAATTATTCTCGCTAGTCTTTGGGAATGATAAGCATCGGCTTTCCCGGTTTCTAATTTTTGTTTTACTGCTCCTTTTATTTGCTCTATAGCCGCATATATACCATCTAAAGAATGATATTCTGTTAATAGTTTTACGGCGGTTTTTTCCCCTATCCCTTTAACTCCAGGAATGTTATCTGATGTATCCCCACATAAGGCTTTATAATCAATTACTTGTTCTGGTTTAATACCTAATTTTTCTTGTACTTCTGCTGCTTTGTATTCTTGGCTTTTGCCTTTACCAGATCTTCCAAAGGCATCTGTACCTAAGCGTAAAACGCTAATGTTTTTATGATCATCTATAAGTTGAAATAAATCTTGGTCGCCGGTGAGAATTTTTACAATATAACCTCGATCGCTAATTTGTGTGGCTAAGGTTCCTAAAACATCATCGGCTTCATAGCCTGGGGCTGTAACTATTGCTAAGTTTAGGGCTGTTAGCATTTCCTGAAGATTTGCTAAATCAATGATAAAATCTTCTGGTGTTTCTACTCGATCGGCTTTATAGTTATCATCAGCTTCGTGGCGAAATGTTGGTGTTGCTAAATCAAAGGCGATCGCTAAATATTCCGGTTTTTCTGCCTCTATTACTTCTAACAACGACTTTAAAAAACCAAAGCAAACACTAGTCGGAATTCCTGTTTTACTTCGCAAGCCACCTTTACTGCTTTTGGCAAAGGCATAATAGGAACGAAAGGCCAAAGAATGGCCGTCAATTAAAATAAATTTTGTCAATTTTGCTGCTTGGCCTAAATTTTTTTGATTAGTAAAATTTATTTCTGTCATAATATTTATTTTAGTTTAATTGTATTTAACCTTAATACAAGGAACCAAGGAACAGCTAAAAAAATATTTCCTTGTCTAACTTTGCTATACCAATTTTTTTAGTTAAGTTTTTTTACAAAAATGAGATGCTCCCGGTATTGCTATATGTAAAAGTTTTTTTCATAATTTATATATTCTCTTATATTTTAACGGTTATTTCCCTAAAATTCTAAAAAAATTTATCGGAAAAATTATTTAGATTTTTGCTTGCTCGCAGGTTTGGTTTTATTCTCTTCATTTTGCCATTCAGATAAATTTCGCTGCACAGCATTTTCAAAATTTAACGATACTAATAATACAGTATTACCGCGCTCTTTTTGGTCAGCTTGAGCATAAATAAAATTATCACTAAAATCTCGTTTACCTAATATAATTTGATGAGTCACTTGATTATTAAGTTGTATATCTATTGTGGCTTGGGGTGCATCTAAACCGTATTCTTTTTTTTGTTCATCTGGGTTATTCATAATTATATTTTTTTCACTTTTACCTTTTACCAATTCATTAAGTAAAAATTCTACTATCCCATCATTAGCAGGTTTTTTAGATTGGTCAGAATTTGTTTTTCCTTTGGGTTTTTCTAAAATTTGCATCTCCCACATAGATGTTGCTGGTTTTGATGGGTTTTCTGTCGATCGCTCTAATTTTAAAACATATTCTGCTGTAGTTACGGTTAAATTTTGTACTTCCTTGGCGGCAAACTTAAAAATTTGCTTTTCTTCTTGTTGTAATGCTTCCCTTTGCGAAACACCTTTAATTTCATAAAAATAAACAAATCCACCTAAACTTAAGGCAATTAATATTAAAATTACTGTGGATTTTTTCATCATAATTATTTCCTCCAACAGAGAACACACAACAACAATAATAAATGAACTTTTCTGTACAAGAATTTTATCTGTTTATGTCAGTCGATCGCAAATTAATCAATTTACCCCATCCCCCTTAACTCTTTAATCCTATTTTTACCCCCTATTTAAAAATTTTTACTTTTTTCCTGCAAATATTT
>CAWUOF010000260.1:0-6334 GCA_963923765.1 uncultured bacterium
TTACTAATCTAGCAAGTCTTCCCTGACTTGTCAATACTTTTTTGGAAAAAATTTTTTTGATTTTAAAATCGCTGAAACGACGTATTTGCGAGACAATGAGGTGATAACAGCAAAACGATCGTTTTTGAAAAGGAAAAAATTTTTGTGAATTTTCAGTTGGTCATTGCTACTTTAAATCAGTTCTGGGCCGATCGCGGATGCCTAATTGCCCAGCCCTACGATGTTGAAAAAGGTGCGGGAACTATGAGCCATCATACTTTTCTGCGAGCTATAGGCCCGGAACCTTGGTCTGTTGCTTATGTGGAACCTTGTCGGCGGCCTACTGATGGCCGCTATGGAGAAAATCCTAATCGCTATCAACACTATTATCAGTATCAAGTTCTAATTAAACCTTCCCCAGATAATATTCAAGACATTTACCTTGATTCTCTACGATCGCTCGGTATTCAACCAGAAGACCACGATATTCGCTTTGTGGAAGACAACTGGGAATCTCCTACCCTTGGGGCCTGGGGTGTTGGCTGGGAAGTTTGGTTAGATGGTATGGAAATTACCCAGTTTACTTACTTTCAACAATGTGGCGGGATCGACTGTCGTCCTGTTTCCATCGAAATTACTTATGGGTTAGAACGTTTGACCATGTATCTGCAAAAAACAGATGCTTTTACCAAAATCTTATGGACAGATAACATTACCTATGGAGATGTTCACCTGCAAGGAGAAATCGAACAATGTACTTATAATTTTCAAGCATCTAATCCAGAATTACTATTTAAGCTTTTTGCCCTTTACGAACAAGAAGCCGAGCAACTAACTAAACAAGAATTAGTTTTACCGTCATTAGATTATGTATTAAAGTGTTCCCACACTTTTAATTTACTGGATGCTAGAGGTGTAATTTCTGTAACGGAACGCACTCGTTATATTGGTCGAATTCGGAATTTGGCCCGGAAAGTAGCCCATTTATATTTGCAGCAAAGGGAAAATCTGGGGTTTCCGCTCGGAAGATTAAGTGGTAATGAACAGATACCTGCGATAACAGTAGTTTAGTTGATTGCAATATATCTATTAAAGAGGCAATATAAATTGTCTCTTTTTTAGGTTTAAATGTTACATTATTTTAATAATCTTGGTTTCAAGAAGCCAAATCAATTACTGAAGGGGTTGTAATACTAATGAATTTAAGGGAAATTTTGGAACCGATCGCCCAACAGTTCTCGACGCTGGGACTTCCTGAGCCAATTATCCATTGGGGACATCCCCTAATGATGGCGATCGTTATTTTTGTTATGGGCAGTTTTGTCGGCTTGGCAGGATGGCGAGGACGAGTTTTAGAAGATAAAGATGCTGCAAATAAAAGTCGATCTGACCACCGAAAAATAGCACCTTGGATGTTCTTATTTTTGGCAATGGGTTATAGTGGAGGGCTGCTTTCCCTAGTTATGCAGCATAAATCTATTTTAGAAAGTCCCCATTTCTGGACTGGAACAATTGTGCTGGGCTTACTAGGTGTCAATGGTTTAATTTCTTTAGTCGGTTTTGGCGGCAATAAAGCAACTTTACGTACAGCCCATGCTTATTTGGGTAGTATTGCCCTTTGTGTGCTATTTTTTCATGCCTTGTTGGGGCTAAAACTAGGATTATCCATATAATAATGACGCAATTAGGTGTCATTTTAATTTGTTTAGCCTATATTGCTGGCTTACTATCCACCCCATTTTCTTGGGGTGGATATGTTATTTTGGCTATGGGAATAATTTGCGCGATCGCTCGTTTTAATCCCATAGCTAATTTATTTCCCTACTTTTGGCGAACAAGTCCTAAATCTTGGGTATGGATGACAGCAGGAATAGTTGGATTTCTAGCAACAATTTATTTTCAATTTAGCATTCCCCAACCAACAGCAAATAATATTAGTAATTTTATTCCTAATTCCCCAGAAACTACAGGAGAAATATTTTTTAATGTATGGGGAGATATATTAACTACACCTCGTATAACCCGTAATCAACGGGCGCAATTTTTATTAGAAGCAAATCAATTAAATCAAATTATTAGTACAACAAATAATGAAAGCAATATAGAAAATTTATTAGACAATATAAATCGGCCTGTAAGTGGCAAATTATACGTTACTGTTCCTTTGTTACAAGCCACTGGTTTATACCCAGGTCAAACTATCGCTATTACTGGTAAATTATATAAACCAAAACCTGCAAGTAATCCTGGTGGATTTGATTTTAAAAAATTCTTAGCTAGACAAGACTGTTTTGCTGGTTTAGTAGGTAAACAAATTCGGGTTTCTAATAACGAGACACAACCATCTTGGGGATGGTGGATGATACGCAAAAAAATTATGCGTTCCCAGGTTAAAAGTTTAGGAGTGCCAGAAGGAACGCTTGTTAGTGCTATGGTTATCGGAAATAAAGCGGTAGATTTACCTTACGATATTCAAGATAATTTTAGACAAGTTGGATTATCTCATGCTTTGGCAGCTTCAGGATTTCAAATTTCTCTGATTTTAGGATTGATTTTAACAATTACTAAACGTTTTACGGCAGTAAATCAGTTTGGTATTGGCGTATTTGCTTTGTTACTTTTTTTAGGTTTAACTGGCATACAACCTTCGGTAATGCGGGCAGTGGTAATGGGGTTAGCAGTTTTAATTGCTTTAGTAATGCAACGTAAAATTAATACGTTGGGTTCCTTACTATGGGCTGCTACTTTATTATTGTTGTTTAATCCTCTGTGGATTGAAGATTTGGGTTTTCAATTAAGTTTTTTGTCCACTTTTGGCTTGTTGGTGACAGTACCAGGAATAATGAAAAAATTAGATTGGATACCACCAACGATCGCCTCTATTATTTCTGTTCCCCTAGCTGCTTCTATATGGACTTTACCATTACAAATATACTATTTTGGTCTAGTTTCTCCCTATAGTATATTGGTAAATATTATTACTGTTGGTTTTATTGCTATTATTAGTCTTGGCGGTTTTATTAGTGCTATGATAGCTATAATTAGTCCAGAAATTGGCAGCTATTTATCTAGCTTTTTATATTATCCGACAAACTGGTTAATTGAAATAGTAAATTTTTTCTCTAAATTACCTGGAAATTCGGTCGCTGTTGGCTCTATTTCTTTGGTACAAATGATATTAATTTATGGATTAATTTTTTTAGTATTAATATTCGGAAAATTTAAAATAGATAAGAAACCCAAAAAAAAGCAAAATACACTTAAATTTATTATTAATAATTATTCGTCAACATTAGTTTTTATATTAGGGCGTTGGTGGTTTGCATTTATATTAGCTGTGGGTGTGATTGTTATTCCAGTTTGGCAAGCCCAAATATCTTTGTTTAAAATAACGATACTGGCAGCTTCAGGAGAACCAGTTTTAGTAATTCAAAATAAAGGAAAAGTAACTTTATTTAATAGTGGAAATGAAAATAATGTTCAGTTTACATTATTGCCGTTTTTCCAGCAGCAAGGAATTAATCAGATTGATTGGGCGATCGCTGCTAATTCTAAATTAAATGGACTTAGTGGCTGGGCGCAAATTTTAGAGAAATTGACGATAAAAAATTTTTATGATGTTGGTAGTTCAAAACAAACGGAATTAGTAGATCGCTTACTTTTGAATAGGATACAAGCCGATCGCATTTCCTACTTTTCTTTGCCTATTGGACAATTACTACAAATTGGTGCAACTAATTTAAAAATCATTAATCCTCAACCTCTGATAATACAATTTCAGATAGGTGATATGATATGGTTATGGTTAGGAGATTTGCAGCCAGACGAACAAAGAATGTTACTATCAAGGATAAATTTGTCCCGTCCTGATGTGCTGTGGTGGTCTGGAAAACCTTTACAAGCATCGTTAGTCCAAGCTTTACAGCCAAAAGTAGCGATCGCCTCTGGTAATTCTATTGACCCAGAAACGGCTAATCTTCTCCTTAGTGCTAAAACTGAAATTTACTCTACTAGCCGGGATGGGGCTATTCAATGGACTCTTGATAATGGATTTGAGACTATGTTAGATGAAAATGATGGATTGATGCTGTAAAATTTTGAAAAATAGAGTATTATATAAAACTAATACCTTTTGGAGAGGTGGCAGAGTGGTTGAATGCGGCAGACTCGAAATCTGCTTTAGGAGTAATCTTAACGTGGGTTCAAATCCCACCCTCTCCGTTGAAATTTTTACTATCAGAGATTGACCATATTTAGAATTAAAATTAATTCTCCTACAAAAATCGTCTATTCCTTATCTATATTCCCTTTTAAGGAATTCCCTATTACCTCCCATTTATGGAGATGTCTATTATTTTTTAAGATTCCCCTTAAAGAGAATGTTTATTTTAGGCTAGTCAATATTCAGTGCTTTCAGGTATTTTTAGATTTAGTATCTCAGCATGAATACAAATAGCATATTGATTATATAGTATATTGATTATACAATTAGATAATAATACTTTTCATCAAGCAAAAAAATTTAAAAATTTCAAATAATATTAATTTAAATGCTTACTGAATAAATATTTGATGGTTGTGCCTGTACGATATTATACCGCCAAGTCTTGTATTAGGCTATTCATTTGATTTTATTAATCCTATCGAGTATTGATGGTGGGATAATAAAGCATTCTTGCGCCAATTTATACGAAAATATAAGAAATTAGTAGATGCATCATTAAGATTATTTGTTAAATATTTAATCTTATAAACAACAACTTATTAATTATACCTTTAGATAAACTATATTATTATATATGATTTTTCCATTATCAATTGTTTACTGGGAGATTATGCCAATTTTGTTAAAATATTATTCTGATAAGTATAAATAAAAATTGTATCTTATTGAAAGATGTATATTTTTCTGACAGAGATCTAATGCAAATGGCGCTCTCTAAAATCATACTACCAACAGATTATCATATAAAACCTACCTTTAGGCAAAAAATTAATCGACTGCGACTGGCTTTAATTACTCTTAGTTTTATGTTTCTGATGGAAATATTGGCAAGTGTTTTCAGTCATAGTTTATCTTTGTTGGCGGATGCTGGACATATTGCTGCTGATACGATCGCCCTTGCCATAACTTTAATAGCTACTTGGTGGACTGAAAAATCTAGTAAAAATTTTGATAAAATTTCCTCGTAATCAAAAAGAATTAGAAAAAATATTATTTCCATCTTTACCAACAAAAATTTACAATCAAAAACCATAATAATCTCTAGGTTAAATTTAACCCCAACAATCCAGAAAAAAATGAGGTCAATTAGAAACTTATAAATTAATTATATAGAAAATTTAGTGTTTTTATATTGAAAAAAGTTGTATTATTAAATAATATCTAAATGCCATAACTCAACTAAGCCCAAAAATAATGACTTTAGAACCCCAAAGCCAAAATATTTTACAGCAATTTATAGAATTAAATTTGCGACCTATACCAATACTTTCTCCACAACAAGCGCGGGAACAATTAGCAACAATATCGGGGTTTTATCCACCAACGATAAAATGCGATCGAGTAGAAAATCTTACTATTCCTAGCCCATCGGGAAATATCCCCATTCGCATTTATACTCCTAGTGCAAATACCCTATTACCTGTATTAGTTTATTTTCATGGCGGCGGCTGGGTATTGGGAGATTTAAATATGTCTGATTATACTTGTCGCTGTTTGGCAAATGATAGTAAATGTATAATTGTATCTGTAGATTATAGATTAGCACCAGAACATAAATTTCCTGCTGCTGTAGAAGATGCTTATACTGCTATTACTTGGGTGAGTGCTAATGCTGAAGCTATCGGAGGCGATCGCGATCGCTTGGGTGTAATAGGAGATAGCGCCGGTGGCAATTTAGCAGCAGCAGTATCATTAATGGCGCGAGATAAACAAACACCAGCTTTAGCTATTCAAATTCTACTTTATCCTGTTACTCACTATAATTTTAATACTGAATCATATCAAAATTTTGGAAATGGAAAATTTGGTTTAACTACAGAAGAAATGACTTGGTTTTGGCATCACTATTTACTAGATAAAAACGATGGTAAAAACCCCTACGCTTCTCCTCTTTTAGCAGAAGATTTAACTCAGCTACCCCCAGCTTTGATTATTACTGCGGAATATGATATATTACGAGATGAAGCCGAAGCTTATGCACATCGTTTACAGCAAGCGGGGGTATCAGTGCATTTAAAACGCTATGCAGGTACTATTCATGCTTTTATAGGTTTAGCATCAGTTTTAGATATTGGTAAACAGGCTATTACTGATATTAACTCTGTCTCTTATACACATCTGACGCTGCCG
>CAWUOF010000261.1:0-6315 GCA_963923765.1 uncultured bacterium
GTAGGGGCGGGTTCTGCGATAAATTCTGATACTAAACGATAATATAAATAAACCCGCCCCTTATCGATTAAAAACTTGTAGGGGCGGGTTCTGCGATAAATTCTGATACTAAACGATAATATAAATAAACCCGCCCCTTATCGATTAATTACCAACTAGAAACCAGAGTAATTTTAATATAAATTATCGCCGTCTCACGACATAAAGATTATAATCTTAACAACAAATTAGCGCTAATTATTCTTGACAATTACCCGAAAAGTCAAATTAATTCTTGGTTGAGTTGATTTAGCCACTTTAGGAACCTGATGTTGCCAAAACTTTTGGGTATCACCGCCCATAACTAAAAAATCACCATCACCTAAACTCAATTCGACTTTAATTTGATGATTATCTCTACGCCTAAAAATAAAACGCCTTGTTTCTCCTAAACTCAAGGAAGCAATTATTGAATCTGGGGCTAATTCTCGTTCATCATCACTATGCCAGCCCATATAATCTTGTCCATTTCGATATAAATTTAGCAAAACACCATTAAAATTAGTATTAACTAAAGGTTCTATTTTTTCTTTAATTTGTAATAAAGGTGTATTCCAGGGTAAAGGTTGCATAGTAACACTAGAATAGGTATAAGTTTCTGTGCCATAATAAGCAGTTAACCGAGGCTGCATAACCGATTTACCAAATATTTTAATAGGTTCTTGTTTCCACTCAATTTGATTTAGTAAATCGGTAAAAAGTTGCTGACTTTCTGACTGGGGAAATAAACGAGGATAGAAAATTACTTCCCCATTAGTTAAGTTTAGATTTTGTCCAATGTTATTGGTAATATCAGACATTTTTAGTTATCCTTTTTTTATCTAAACAACAAAGTTGATTAAAACTAAGTAACAATACACTATTATTTTAATTTTAATTACCTCAGCATAATTAATTATATATTTATTCAGTTGCGTCAGATTTTTTAACCCTTTTTATTACTCATAAAGATTAACCCTGACAGGCTGTATTGAATAAGCCTGCTGGGGTTAATATAGGCAGATAGTAATTATTTCATTTTTCAAGAATTACTACTATCTTTTATATTTTCTGGTAGTAATTGCTGAAATTCTGCTAGGGAAGGGATGGCGATCGACTGCCGAATAAAACTTTTTAACAAAGCCAAATCTTCAATTTTATTAATTACCTCCCTTAATTCTGTCGGTATCTCTGTAAACCGCACTTCTAAAATTTCAATTACTGACTCCCGCGCAGTTTGTAAACTTCCTAGCAGACTTCCTTGTTGAATTCCTTGTTCAATTCCTTCTTCCATTGCCATTAATTCAATTCTGCTCAGTAACGGCATTTTTCTTTCCTCCTGATAAGTTTTTATTTCGGTTCTGAATTGCTGCTGTAATTCTTTTGGTAAAACCATCATCCAGTCAATCAAACGGAACAGCTTGATAATATCTTCTCTATCATAGCCTCTTTCAAACAGTCTCCGCATTAAGTTCCATTTCCATTCTTTTCTTTCCTGGGGTTTTCCGCTAGTAGCTTGGGTTTTTAAGTGTGCCATAATCATTATGGCAAATGGGTTTGTACTGGCTTCTAAATTTTCCCATTCCTTTGCATAATCTAATAATTTTATGCTCGGAAATTTTAAACTTACTTCACATCCTCCTATCGCATACCTAAAGGCTGATGGATGCCACGAAGCTACTTCATCTCCTAACACTGCTAAACTAATTACCGGCTTATGATATTTATCATAACATCGGTAATTGTATATATACATTCTTTCGTCAAAATCATCATCTTTTTGATTCTGTATTTCTACATGAATCAAAATTCTGGTTTCTTTGCCATTCTTTTGCCACACCTGGAATAATTTATCTGCTAACCGTTTGCCTATTTTGGCTTCCTGAGCAATTTGTTGTAATTCTTTATCGAGTAATTGCGGTTGACGACTCCAGTCAACTACTGCATGAGCTTCGGGAAAGCATAAAGATAAAAACTGCTCGAAATATTCGTCTATTGCCTCTTTCCAATGGTTATCATAATCTGCTGGTGTTTCTTTCATGTTGGGTAGGTTTTTATTAGATGTTTTCTATTTTCATTTTATGATAGATAAAACATCTTTTGGTAAATTATATTATTTCTGTATTTTTACATATTTTCTCTGATTTTTAAGATTTTTTGCTCTGTGTACTTTGTGGTTAAAATTAACAAACTAAATACTCTGATTTCAGGAATATAATTAGTCATAGTAAAAATGTACAAGGCGCGTCATAACCAAAATTTAAGTAATATAATCAGGGGGTAAACATTCTAACGCACCCAAATAAGTATATAACCAATCCTGCCCCAAAAATTATATAATTAAAAATTACACTCTTGACACCATAAAATTAGTTAATCCTATGATTTCATAGATTTAAACCTTTCTTGTGCCGATTTAAAAGCTGTTTGCATTACTAACTGAATTTTATTTGGATCGGGTTTTTTGCCTCCCATTAAATCACCAAAATAAACACAGGCGGCTTCTCCTAAAGACCATGTATAGGCGGCTGCCCAAGAAGCAGCTATGACACTACCAAAACCAGGTAAAAATTTAATTAATTCCCTGGCTACGGCTTGGGCAAAAAAACCACCGGCGATCGCGCTGACTATTCCGCCGGCTTGGGATGGAGTTAGTGTTTGTCCATATAATTTTCCTAACAAACTCACCATTGATATTTGTAAAGCAGTTAATACCGGCATAGTCGCAAAAGGTAAAGGTATTGCTGCGACAGTAGCTGCCATAATAGAAAAGGATAAAATATAACGCCGTCCAGTATCTCGGTAAAGATTACTAATTTCTTTGCCAGCTTCTTTATCTAATAGCTGATAAATCGCCCGTGATTCGGCTTCGGGTAATAATTCTGCTAAAGCATCTCGTAAAGCTTCTAAGCCATAAAATACCGGATTGTAACCATCTTCTTCTAAGGTAAAATCTATTAAAATTGCGCGATCGTACAATCCTGTAAAAGCTTCTTTAATCCCAGTAAAAATTCTAGTTAATTCCTCATCAGCAGGAGGATAAGGAGGATGATTATCTACATCAGGTGAATAAACTTCATGTAAACAAGTTACTGCTAATAAACAAGGAATATCTGGATATTTTTGTCGCAATTTAGTGGCAATTAGTCTTAAACTATCTGTAGCAAAATCATTAATTTTAACTGTTAAAACTAAAACCCTACCTCCGCGATTTTCTGACTGTAAATTGCCGATAATTTCCTGAATTATTGCTTCAGTATCTTGATTAATATCTCCTAGTCCGACAGTATCAGTAAATAAAATTAAAGGTAAATCACTAGATGGATAAGCATAACGTTCTGTATGTTGGGTATGGGGGCGAAATCCTTGCCCGACAATTTCCGCAGAAACTCCGGTTAATCCTCGGACGATCGAACTTTTTCCCGCCTGGGGTTTACCAATTAAAACTGCTTCTGTAGTTGGCAATTCTTGGCGAACCGCCTGCAAGATTTCTGTTAATTTTTCTTCACTAACATTAAACCATTGTGTAAAGGTTTTTTTAAGGGGTTCTATAGATATTTTTGGTAAACGTTCCTTGGCATTTTGCCAAGTATTAGCAATGCGATTTTTCCAATCATTATCTGTATCTGATTTAACCTGTTTATGCTTTTGGTTAACTTGTTCAATATCTTCTGATGGTAAATCTTGGCGTTCCTCTGTCATTTATCCTCCTTTCTATTTTTTATGGTGACAAAAGTATAATTTTAAAATATATAATTTATGGGATAGGATGATTTACAATTATAAATATTTTATAGCAGAAAAAAGGAAATATGTAAAGGGGGATATAAAATTTTAATAGGGATTTTATAACATAAGTTTTAATAAGTTTTAAAAAATTAACCGACTTAACTAATAAGTCGGTTATGGTATTTTATTTTATCGGAATTTTCCAAATCCTGAATTTAAAATATATTCACATTTATCGAACGCAAGAATTTAGCACTTTCTTCTGGCAAAGCTGTATTTATATACATTCCAGTTCCTAACTCAAATCCGGCGGTTACTGTTGTACGGGGAACGATTGCAATATACCAGTGAAAATAATCTGTACGACTTTCTGCTGTAGGGCAGGAACGAATTGTATAGTTATAATCAGGATTATTTAATCCATAATAGATTTTACTTAAAACTTCTTTAAAAGTCTTAGCTAAATCTATTACCTCTTCATCATTAATTTGGTCAAAGGAAGAATAATGACGACGGGGAAAAATCCAAGTATGAAATGGCGACAGGGCAGCGTAGGGAATAAAAGCCACAAAATGTTTATTTTCTACGATTAATCTTTCCTTTGCTTCTAATTCATCTTGCAGATTTCGGCAAAAAATACATTCGCCTGTATCGTCATAATATCTAATAGCTTCTTGGCTACGAATACGTAATTGATATGGTACTATAGGAGTAGCTGCAAGTTGGGAATGAGGATGTTCTATAGAAGTCCCTGCTGCACTACCATGATTTTTAAAAATGATAATACTTTCTATGCGGGGATCTTGTCTAATGTCAGCATATCTTTGGCGATAAACTCTGACAATATTTGCTATATCTTCAATGTCTAATAAAGCCGTTGTTAAATCATGGCGAGGGTGTTCGATAATTACTTCGTGAAATCCTACTCCTGATAAGGAATGATGTATTCCTTGTACTTTTCTGATTCTTTCTCCCACCATAGCAAGGGCGGGGTATTTATTGACAACTGATCTAACTCTCCAGCCGCGATCGTCGCTTAATCTAAAGGTTTCTTGCCCGGTAAAATGTTCACAACCTGGACAAAATGGGCAGTCATTCCGAATGGGCGGCAAATTAACAATATCATCTTTGTGTTTAGCAAATTCTTCCGGTCTTTTTGCCCTTTCGGTGGCAATTATTACCCAATCTCTAGTAATTATGTTTTGTCTAAGTTCAGGCATAGTTATTTTTAGGGATTTTATATTAGAATATAGGTTGTTTCCAATATTTTTTTATCCATCAGGATTGTTTACAAATTAATTGTTATTTACCTGATTGCCTATTTTTTAATTAGGTAGGAATAGTCCTAGTGTAAATATTTTTTATTTTATCAAAATTTTAGGTTGTATCCTGGATAAATTATTGCAATTAACCATAATTATATCTTCGTTTTTTATCTAGCAGTTGTCAACGTATTAATGTAACTTTTTTTAAAGTATGATATCCTACTTTAGTAGTAAGCTTTAGTAATAAGCTGTGGTGTATTTCCTCAATATTTTCCTATAATTGTCGAGAAAAATCTATTGTCAGGGAGTAGGCAGAGACTATGAATAAATACTTACCGCATTTCTTCTGGATAAATTAATAATATTTGTATATTTGTTAGATTAATATATAGTAATTTACCACTTAAATAACGTAATTTTGAGGAGAAAAACTAAGATGATGCAATCAATAGATAATAGACATTACCATATTATTAAACCTTTAGGTAAAGGTGGATGCGGAGAAACTTATTTAGCCAAAGCGTTACATTTACCAAATCAGCCAGAATGTGTAGTAAAAAAATTTAAACCCACAACAGACGATCGCTTTTTTCTCAAAACAGCTAGATTATTATTTGACACAGAAGTTAAAGTTTTATATGAATTAGGTAATCACGATGCTATCCCCCAATTTTTAGATCATTTTGAATTAGAAGAAGAATTTTATTTAGTACAAGAATATATTGCAGGTCACGATTTGAGTACAGAAATTATCTGGGGGGAAAAAATGGGAGAAAATCAAGCCTTGGAAATTCTCCAAAGTGTTTTAGAAATATTAGGTTTTGTCCATCAACAAGGCATAATTCACCGTGATATTAAACCGAAAAATTTAATTCGTCGCGATCGGGATAATAAAATATTTTTAATTGATTTTGGTTTAGTACAACAACTTAACCGCCAAAACCGCAAAGTAAGTGTAGGAACAGAAGGTTATATACCCATAGAACAAAATGATGGTAAACCGCGATTTTGCAGCGATATTTATGCACTAGGAATAACAATTATAACAGCTTTAACAGGTATTAAACCAGAGGAATTATCCCCAGACTCCCAAGGCGAAATTATCTGGCGATATCAAGCCCCCCAAGTTAGCGATCGCCTAGCAGATATTATCTCAAAAATGGTCAAATCTTATTATAGCGATCGCTACCAATCAGCAACAGAAGTATTAACAGATATTTTATCTATAAATAATCTCAATAATTCCCTAACTATAAATACTAATAATATTGAAAATAACCATATCAAATTACCAACTATTTCT
>CAWUOF010000262.1:0-6312 GCA_963923765.1 uncultured bacterium
AACGGGCGCTTTAGCGCAACAACGGGCGCTTTAGCGCAACAACGGGCGCTTTAGCGCAACAACAGCGCAATAATACTTTAGAAATATGAAATGTAGTCTTTGATTATCTAATTAGTAAGTTTAGGTTAGAAAAATATCATGTTTCCCACCCATCGCCCTCGTCGTCTTCGCTCTCATCCCCAGTTACGCCGCATGGTGCGTGAAACTGTTGTAACTAAAAGTGATTTGATTTATCCTCTTTTTGCTGTACCAGGAGATGCTATTGCGAAGGAAGTTAAATCAATGCCGGGTGTCTACCAGTTGTCGGTAGATAAAATTGTGGAAGAAGCTAAGGAAGTTTATGATTTAGGTATTCCAGCTATTATTTTGTTTGGTATTCCTACGGATAAAGATGATGATGCTACTGGTGCTTGGCATGATTGTGGTATTGTGCAAAAAGCTGCTACTGCGGTGAAAAATGCGGTGCCAGATTTAATTGTGATTGCAGATACTTGTTTATGCGAATATACTGCTCATGGTCACTGTGGCTATTTGCAAACTGGTGATTTAACTGGTCGAGTTTTAAATGATCCGACTTTGGAGTTATTGAAGAAAACTGCTGTTTCCCAGGCTCGATCGGGTGCTGATATTATTGCCCCTTCGGGTATGATGGATGGCTTTGTTATGGCAATTCGTGAGGCTTTGGATGAGGCTGGCTTCCAAGATACGCCGATTTTATCCTATGCTGCTAAGTATGCTTCGGCTTATTATGGCCCATTCCGGGATGCGGCGGAGTCAACACCTCAGTTTGGCGATCGCCGTACTTATCAAATGGATCCAGGTAATAGTCGTGAAGCTTTAAAGGAAATTGCTCTCGATATTGCTGAAGGTGCAGATATGCTGATGGTGAAGCCTGCTTTAGCTTATATGGATATTATTTGGCAGGTGAAGCAAGCTAGTAATTTGCCTGTGGCAGCTTATAATGTTTCGGGTGAATATTCTATGGTAAAAGCTGCCGCTCTGAATGGCTGGATTGATGAAGAGCGGGTAGTTATGGAAACTTTAACTAGCTTTAAGCGATCGGGTGCTGATATGATTTTGACTTATCATGCTAAGGATGCCGCCCGTTGGTTGTCTTAGTTACCCAAAATAAATCATGGTATCATCGCTTTTTGCTTGAATATATTTGTCTAACATCTGGCTAATATTATCGGCGCGTTGCTAAACTACAAAAAATAATAACGCGCCCTTTATTATGGCTGGCTGTTTTGTCAACTTTATTTGACAATAAATGTCAGGAAATCCAGACATAAATTTTATGGGTATTAAATTCAAAAAGATTTAAGAAAAAAATATCTAAAAATCTGGCATATTTTAATTTTAAATATGGAAAATCTAAAAAAATGTAGTACAATACCTTTAGCTACTAATAACCTAATATCAAAATGGGAATCTTGATTAAATGGGGCTTAGTGATATCAAGCCATAATTCCTTAGTCGGTGCAATGGCAGTAAATTCACGGATAGCTAAAAACTGTATTCAAGATAACTATATATATTAGGAAAATAATAGGCGTGGGCATATAAACTGATGAATGGAAATTTTTTCCATTAATTCAGAGACTATAAATATAAAGTATTACAATCATATCTAAACCAAACCAGGTTTAGGCAAATACAATCTGCTGGGGTTGATCTTAGTATTTTCATCTGAAAAGCTGTTGCTACTCAGGAAATATCTGTATATCCGCGCCAAGTATTAGTCATGTTTTTAGGATAAATCCCAACTAAAATTACATGGCAAAAAATCAGTTAATTTCAAATAAAATTTGAAGGGAATAATTAAGAATGGATTGCCGTCATATTCAATTCTGCGATCGCCGCTCTGATATAGATATTCATCAACTCCACGCCCTGTTTAAAAAAACAGCGTTTTGGGCACAAGATCGGTGCATCGAAGATTTGGCTGTTGCTATAGCTAATTCTGAACCAGTAGTTAGTGTTTGGAATAATAAGCAGATGATCGGTTTTGCCCGTGCCACTTCTGATGGTGTTTATCGAGCTTGCATTTGGGATGTAATTATCGATCCAGAATATCAAGGCGCAGGTTTAGGACGCAAACTAGTACATACTGTCTTAAGTCATCCCCGGATGAGCAAAGTTGAACGGGTGTATTTAATGACAACCTATCAACAAAGCTTTTACGAACATATTGGTTTTGAATATAACCAAAGTACCACAATGGTATTGCATAATCAACCTTTGGTTACACATCTGCCTATTCTGGAAGTACCAGTTTCAACTGAGATTGGATGCGCGTAAATTTAGTGCCATTATCTTCTACAGCGATTAATTCTAAATGTCCTTCCATCATTTCTAATAGGTTTTGCGCCATTAGCATAATCATGCCTGGGGAAAGTTGAGGATTTTCATCAAAAGGATCGTCAAGGGCTGGTGGAGATATTAATAAATCCACTGGCTCACTCCAGGGACTAATGGAACTGCGATCGTCTATCCAAATCTTGACAGTATCATTAGTATTATTAGGGGCAACTAAAAGAGATATTTTATCATCTCGACCTGCTATTATTGCCGCATCTATTAAACTAAATAAAATTTGTTGTAGTCGCTTAGGTTCTGCTAAAACATAAATATCTGGATTGGGTGAAATGATTTCTAAATGACAGTTGCGATTAGCTGCTTGCAGATGGGTTAGTTGGTAAACTTTATTAAAAATGTCGGTTAAACTGACAGGTTTAATATCTAATTCTATACTACCGTGTTCAGCTTTAGAAATACCAATAATTTCATCGAGTAACTGTACCAGTTTTTGAGCGGATGCTTGGGCTTTGGCGATAAATTCTCTTTCTTCGGCTGGATCTTCGCATAAATCAGAAAGAATTAGTTGATGCGCGCCAATTAGTCCATTTAGAGGCGATCGCAATTCGTGGGCGATACGGGCTAAAAAACCGCCTTTAAATTGACTCATCTGACACGCCATCTGATAAGCTAATTCGGTTTTTCTGAGTTTTTCAGTTAGAATTTTTACTTGTTCGTTTATGTCGGTGGATGTATTAGAATTTGACATTTGTTTGTGGGATTATAATAGATAATTATATTATAATTTTACTTGTCCTTGTCGTAATATTTGCCAATCTTTACCTGTCCATTTGGCTACTGTGGAAGGAATGCCCGCCGCAGGTGTTTCTATTAATTCTGATACTGATAAAGTTAACGCCTGGGGAAATTGTTTTTCTATTTCGGCCATATTTTGTAAAGGTGGCTGGCCCGATAAATTAGCGCTGGTGGTGGCAAGAGGGCCTGTTTCTGCAAGGATTTTTTGAGATAGGGAATAATTAGGGACGCGGACACCTATACTGGTGGGGTCTAGGGGGTTCATTTGTGGGGGGATGCGATCGCTGGCGGGTAAAACTAATGTTAATGCCCCTGGCCAATATTTATTAGCTACTTCCTGCCAAATTTCTATTTCTTTATCAGTACCCTGAATATAAGGCCAAATATCTTGAATACTAGCCGCCATTAAAATTAAAGGCTTATCTAAACTACGCTGCTTTGCTTGAAAGATTAATTCCGATGCTAAAGGTATAGTAGCTAAAGCGGGTACTGTATCTGTGGGAAAGCTAACTAAAGCACCTTTTTGGGCGGCTTTTATGAGTTCATTAAGTGTAACTTGAGTCATTTAATTTGGGAGTTTGTATCTACAATAAGGGTTTTATTATAACCAAAATCATCAGAAAAAATCCTAATCTATAGACTTCTTGCGAAACTAAAAAAATCTTGTTAAGAAAACATCAATCTTTCTGGCTTTTGCCTCTTGCAAGAAAGCCTCTTGCCTGACTTTCGCAAGAAGTCTTATGTAGGGGCGGGTTTTTCGATATCTTCTATATTTAACAGATAACCTTTATAAACCCGCCCCTGTCTACGCGATCGCCTCTAATATTATTTTTCTGGTTATTAATTTATCGATGTGGTTGGGGCGGTTTTATTTATATGGTTTTTTATATCAATTAATTTTTTCAATCTATATCAGTCTCAACCTCATTATTTAAACCCAACTCAGACAGTGCAATTTCCATTTCTTTAATCTTTTGTAAAGGTATTTCTCCCTCTATTAAAATCTCCACTTTTAAGGTTAATTGCAAATCTTTGGTAGTTGTAAATCTACTTAACACTTTTGTGTAAAAGGTCATCCATTTTTGCGGTATAATTACACCACTCCACTTTAATAATTTTCGTAATGTATCTGGGGTTATAGTCTCAGTTTCATCTTTTGGTTCTGGTTCATCTTTGGGGTTATTAATATTATTGCTAACATAGGGTGCAGGTTTCTCGGCGACAGTGTTTGGAATAGGTGCAGAACTAATGTTAGTATTAGCTGGGGTGTAAGTACCCGTTAGCTCGGTTTGCGGTGTCGTTGATGTGTCTTCAGAAACATTTACCCTTGCAGCTAAAGCCTTTTGATAAGCTGTTACTGTTTCTTGGGTGATGATGAACATATCCTCAGAAATTTCCACATCCCCAGAGGTAAGAGTACATTGATAATAGAATGGTTCATAGATATGATTATTTTTACCAACATAAGCTAAAGTTCCATCTTTAACCCCACGAGATATAGCCTCCTTCACAGCATCACTATTTAACAGTCTGGGAAATAATGGAGATGCAAAAAAAGCATCGCGCACAGCTTTAGTACTCCATTCTGTAAATGCAGGCGACCAATTTCTAACTAAAAAGCGCGGATTAATATTATCAATAATATCATCACTTTGCCGTAATTTATTAATTATTAAGTTAACTAATTTATCGGCTTGACTAGAGTTAACTTGTCCAAAATCAATTACCCTAATTTTGTTATCTTTCCCCAATAAAGCAACATATTTATAGGCATTCCACACACTTTCTTTTAAATTAGATTCACATTTTTTTAGATTTTCTCCTAATAGCCGTTTTTGGGTTTCATCTAACCCTTGTTCCTCGTCCCGTATATCTTCCCAAGCTAAAACTTTTCTGGCTTCTTCTCTTAACCTCGTATCAGTATCAGCAACAACCCAAATTATTCCACTCTTAAAGGTTCGGTTGGATGTACCACATTCTTTAGTCATGGACTCTATCATATTTAGAGTGTGACTATCTTGTATAGAATGATCTGGCGCTAATATTGCTAAATTCAAAACAGGCTGATTAGCAATTTTACTAGATACTTCTGGAAAATAAATTAATTGTATTCCTGGATGAGCAGTAAAAACTTTTTGAATTTCTAATTTTACCCTTTCTGTAATTCTTTCTGATTGGATATTGGCGCGACGATCGGCTAAAATTTTATTTAAGTTGGGTGACAGACTAAAACGATATTTATTTTTTTCTATTGACAAATAATAACAATCTGTAGCTAGTGTCTCTAAAACTGTTTCTACATTGCCAATATCTAAAGATGGTTCTGCTACTGCTAACCGAATTTCTGGTATAGTAGATTCTGTCCGCAAAATACCACCATTAGATTCAAAAAATATGGTAGTTGTAACTTTACGGTGCAATCGAGCTTTTTTAATTTGGTCGTCAGCGGCCACATCTAAACGCACTGCATGGGAATCTTTTTTACCACAAATATCTGTTGTTATTACACCTTCTAATCTATTTTCGCCTAATTGTTCAAAGACGACGGCACGAAATAGTAAGTCATCTAGTGGTGCTGTTCCTAAACTAATTAAAGGGTCACGATGGGCGCCTTGATATCCTTCTTTATAGGCATGAGACACCCACAAAGCTAATAAACGCAATATTCCCCTAGTACGTTGGAAGCGGGGTAAAACTTGCCATTTGCGCTCAAATACTGATAGTACTGAGGGATGGAAAGGATAGGTAGCATAAAAAGCTTCACGGGGGTTATCCACAGGAAACCAACTAGGAAGTTGTTGACGGTGATCTAGTATCCAGTCAGCATATTCATTACAGGTATTAATAGCATCTTTGGGTAACATAATTCTACCATCTGCACTGACCGCCCCAGCATCCCATTCAAAAAGTCTTCTTCTAATAATTTCTGAAGTTTCCGCTTCTGCTGACATCATAATAGGTTTACCTACCCTATCCAACATTTTTTTAAATCTTTGTTCATCTCCTTCATCTGCGGAAGTATATTCCATTTCTGATGCAGGAATAGAAACTACTAACACCACATTATCTAAACTTCTAGCGGTTTCTGATAATGCTTGAATGAAATTATATAAACTGTTATGATAACCTTTACTGCGATAGGTACTAACATAATTAATAATTTCATCCATTAATATTAAACAGGGTTTATTTTTAGGC
>CAWUOF010000263.1:0-6312 GCA_963923765.1 uncultured bacterium
TCCTTGGATGGAGGGTAATATCCACAAATCATCCCGCGATCGCGCTGTCGAACAGTGGGAAAAACTTTACTATGTCTTAAAAGACCACGCTATCGTAGATTTAGTTAAACCCCAAATAGGTTGGCCAGATATGGTATTTACGGCCAATGCTGGGTTAGTTTTAGGTCAAGATGTAGTACTCAGTCGCTTTTTCCACAAGGAACGTCAAGGGGAAGAACCCTATTTTAAAGAATGGTTTGAGGCCCAGGGTTTTACAGTCTACGAATTACCTAAAGATTTACCCTTTGAAGGGGCTGGCGATGCCTTACTAGACAGAGAAGGACGCTGGCTATGGGCGGGATATGGATTTCGATCGGAATTAGACTCTCACCCCTATATTGCTAAATGGCTGAATATTGAGGTAATTTCTCTGCGCTTAATGGATGAGCGTTTCTATCACTTAGATACTTGTTTTTGTCCTCTAAGTGGTGGCTATTTATTATATTATCCCCCGGCTTTTGATTTCTATTCCAATCGCATTATAGAAATGAGGGTGCCACCAGAAAAACGGATAGCCATAGAAGAATCAGATGCGGTAAATTTTGCCTGTAATGCAGTCAATATTGGCAATATTGTAGTAATGAATAAGGCTAGTAAAGAACTAAAAAGCCGTTTAGAACAAGCTGGATTTACAGTTATTACTACACCCCTAAGTGAATTTTTAAAAGCTGGTGGTGCGGCTAAGTGTTTAACTTTACGGGTAACAGAGCCTGTGATGTTAGAACGTCATGCTAATTTACCTGTAGAAAGTCGAATTATTCGCCTAGAAGGTCATTTACTAGATTCTGGCATAATTAATCGTGCCCTAGATAAAATCATCGAAACTGGTGGTAGTTTCCAGGTTTTAAATTTCCAATTAGGAGAACAAAAACAAAGTACATCAAAAGCTGAGGTAAAAGTTTCCGCACCTTCCCACCAAGTGATGGAGGAAATTTTATCGGAACTGATTGATTTAGGTGCGGTAGATTTACCCCAAGATGAACGAAATGCTAAATTAGAACCTGTCACTATGGCAGGAGTAGCTCCAGATGATTTCTATGTTACTACTATTTATCCTACGGAAGTGCGGATTAATGGGGAATGGATACGTATAGAAAATCAACGGATGGATGGCGCGATCGCAATTAAACATACTCCTGAAGGTATCATAGCCCGATGTAAGATTCTCCGAGATTTAGAAGTTGGGGAACAAGTAGTTGTTGATATTGCAGGTATTCGTACTGTTCGCAAAACTGAATCACGAGAACAACGTAATTCTCAAGAATTTAGCTTTATGTCTGCCGGTGTTTCTAGTGAACGTCGTGTAGAATTGGTAGTAGAACAAGTTGCTTGGGAATTGCGCCAAATACGCGATCGCGGTGGAAAAATAGCAGTAACAGCCGGCCCTGTGGTGATTCATACTGGCGGTGGTGAACATTTATCGCATCTGATTCGTAATGGCTATGTTCAGGCTTTGTTAGGGGGAAATGCGATCGCTGTTCACGATATTGAACAGTCAATGATGGGTACTTCCCTTGGTGTTGATATGAAACGAGGTGTTGCTGTTCGCGGCGGTCATCGTCATCACCTGAAAGTTATTAATTCTATTCGCCGTTGCGGTAGTATTGCCAAAGCAGTGGAAGAAGGTGTAATTACTAAGGGCGTTATGTATGAATGCGTTCGTAATAATATTCCTTTCTGTCTGGCGGGTTCTATTCGGGATGATGGACCTTTACCCGATACGGAGATGGATTTAATTAAAGCACAAGAAACTTATGCTAGTTTGTTGCAAGGCGCAGATATGATTTTAATGCTGTCGTCTATGCTGCATTCCATCGGAGTTGGTAATATGACTCCATCAGGTGTAAAAATGGTGTGTGTAGATATTAATCCGGCAGTGGTGACTAAATTAAGCGATCGCGGTTCTATTGAATCTGTTGGTGTTGTTACTGACGTGGGTTTATTCCTCAGTTTGCTAGTCCAACAATTAGATAAATTAACCAGTCCTTATTCTGGCACTACAACTGTTTAAGTTTAATTGATAAAGCGGGTAAAAACCCGCTTTATCATCAAAATTTAGTTAATTTATAAGTTAATTCATAAATACCCGGTTTTATTCCATTGGGTTATTTTTTGCTTGGCTAATAATTACAAAATCTATAAATATTTTTATGTTTAAATAAAAAATAAAAAATAAATATTAAAATTTTAAACATACAATTTAGATTATAATTATCATAAGCAATCAAGTCTGATTTTATATTTTGATAAACATTAAAAAATTATGCTACAAATACCAGAAGAAAAAATGATAATTTATCGTGCCGCAGCTAGGGCACGTAGTCAAGCTAAAGAACGTAAATTAAAATTAATGTATAATTCTGGCTGGGAATTAGCACGGGCAGCCGCACAATTGTTAAAAAATGAATTTGCTGTTGATCGAGTCGTTATTTTTGGTTCTATGCTTGACCAAAAACGCATTCATCTCCATTCAGATATAGATTTAGTTGCCTGGGGAATACCCGATCGCCTCTACTATCGTGCCGTTTCAAGAATCCTTGACATTAATCCAGAAATTCCAGTAGACTTATTACAAGGTGAATATTTACCAGAATATTTATTAACGGTAATTAAACAACAAGGAGTAGAACTACTGTGAACAGCGATGCAGCGATTTTGGCAGCTAGAATTCGTTCGGAGTTAATCGAATTAGAGCGAGTTGTCGAGCGAGCCGAACGTCTGTTATCAAAATCTCAAGATAAAGACGATGATGATTATCTTGATGGAGTAGCATTAAATCTCCATAGTTTCTATGCTGGTACAGAAAGAATATTTGAAGAAATAGCCAGAGAAGTTGACGGTACTGTTCCTAGTGGTTTAACATGGCAACGAAATCTATTAATGCAAATGTCAGCAGAAGTACCAGGGAAAAGGCCTCCAGTTATAGAAAGAGATACTCGAAATTGTTTAGATGAATATCGCGGCTTTCGTCATGTAATTAAAAATGTTTATACCTTTAATTTACGCCCTGCCCGTTTACAAGATTTAGTAGCAGAATTACGTGATTCTTATCGAGATTTAAGTCAAGATTTAACTACTTTTTGTCAGTTTTTAGAAAGAGTAGGTACAGATGATGAAGGATAGATAATAAAGTAAAATTACTAATAAAATTACGTTATTTGAAGATAAAATATAAATAATTTGGATAATTCAAGATTATTATAAAAATAGATTATCATAAAATTTTGGGGCAAGTTTATTTATATTGCCATATATCGCTTTTAAAATTATGTAATTTTTCCCTAAATTATCAGAAAAAAATCATAAAATATATAAAGGGTAATTTAGGAAGAAATTTTATAAGTGAAAACCTAATAAATTCCCCTTTATTTAAACTCCCCTTTATTTAAGCGATCGCTTGTAAATAAATCATTTTCGTTTTAATTAATCTCAGTAGCTAGGGCGGGTTTTATCCAGTCATAGCAACCGCTATATTATCAACTATATAAACCCGCCCGCTAATGAATAACTAATTAGTAATTTCCTAATAAATTGGTATCAACTAACAGGTGCATTTCCTAATTGCAAAAAACCAGTATTTTAACGGAAGCAAATATCTGTAATTTTAATTGATAGTCCAGGAAAAGCACTGGGCAACAACAGTTATTTACAAATATGAAATGCACCCAACATAACAATCTATAGGAAAACATTTAGAAGAAAACATGGTAAAGAGGTAAAAATTATTTACCGTTATTATTACCAGTAGTAGCTAAAACTTTTTTAGCTAAAGGTTCCGGTACTTCTTGAAGATGATCGAAACGCCAACGGAAGAAGCCAACACCCACAGTAAGCGATCGCAACTCCACAATTAAATCTTGCATTTCAGCCTGGGGAATATAAGCAGAAACCTTATCCCAGCCCTTCCAGTCAGACATAGCTTCATAGCCTAAAATTTGACCACGACGACCGCTAACAAGTTGCAACATCTTCGAGGTAAAATCACTAGGAGCGCAAATATCTACAGAGGCGATCGGTTCTAATAAAGTCGGTTCACCTTTAACCATACCTTCCTGCATAGCTAAACGAGCAGCTTGTTTAAAAGCTTGTTCCGAACTATCTACCGAGTGATAGGAACCATTAGTTAAAATTACCTCTACATCTACCACTGGGAAACCTAACGGACCATGCGCTAAATATTCTCGCACACCTATTTCTACACCAGGGATATATTGACGAGGTACAACACCACCAACTATAGTTTCACGGAAATTAAAACCTTCACCACGAGGTACAGGTTTAATATCTAAATAAACATCACCAAATTGTCCGTGTCCACCACTTTGGTGTTTATAGCGTCCATGTACCGAAGCTACTGGTTTACGAATAGTTTCTTTATAGGGAACTTGGGGTAAATGAGTCACCATTGGTAAGTTATATTTGCGACGGAGGCGATCGAGGGCGACTTTCAGATGGATCTCTCCTTGACCCCAGAGAATAACTTCATGGGTATCTCCATGTTGTTCCCAAGCTAAAGAAGGATCTTCTTCCGTTAATTTAGCCATTGCCGCGCTAATTTTTACTTCATCATTGCGTTTTTCTGGAGCAATAGCTAAAGCAAAAACAGGAGCGATCGCCTCAGCTTTTGGTAAAACCGATGCTAAATTAGCATTACCTGTGGTTAGAGTATCACCAGTTTTAATAGATTCCATCCTGGCCATAGCCACAATTTCCCCAGCATTAGCAGACTGCACAGGCTGAGTTTGTAACCCCATTAAACGATACAATCCCCCGGCACGAGAACCATTAAGTACTGCATTATCATTTAAAGTACCTTGCCATACTCGTACCAAGGATAATTTACCACCTTGGGGAGTATAATAGGTTTTGATTACTTCGGCTACTGTATCGACACCTTTGAGATTAATATCACGACGTTCTACAGTGGTTTCCGGAGCGGGTGCTTCTCTTAACAAAGCATTCAGTAAAGGGCGTACTCCATAATCTTGTTCAGCCACACCTAAGAAAACAGGCACAATTAAATCTGCGCCTAATTCCATTTTTAAATCTTGGATAATTTCTTCCTGGGATGGCTTAATATCTTCTAGTAATTCTTCTAGCAGATGATCGTCAAAGTTGGCTAACTCTTCCAACATCTGCGTGCGGGCCATAGATTCTTGTTCTTTTAAAGATTCTGGTAAAGGTACTGGATCGGCAGGCGCACCAGAATGATAGTGATAAGCTTGTTCAGTTACTAAGTCAATGAAACCTACTATTTTGTCACCTTGAGCGATCGGGTATTGATGAGGTACGATCGGGCGACTAGAAACAGCTTTTAAAGCATTTAAAACCCCTGTAAAATTAGTTAAGCAGCGACTTTCCTCGGTACAAATCCGATCCATTTTATTAATAAAGACTAGGTGAGGAATTTCCCAGTCATCCAGGAATTTAAATAAAGGTGCTAGAGTCAGAATACGACCTGGATCGGCTTCGCACACTATAACAGCCGCATCTACACCTGTTAAAGCATTATAAGTTTCTTGAGCAAATTCGATCGACCCCGGGCAATCGAGAAACGTAAAGCGAATATCCTCGCATTCTGTAGAAGCAACGTTGACTTCTACACTCATTTGTCTGTCTCGTGCTTCTGGTGAGCTATCTCCTACTGTATTACCATCTTTTATTGTTCCTTTACGGGAAATAGCACCTGTCACCCATAACAAACTTTCTAGTAATGTGGTTTTACCGCTTAAATACGGGCCTACAATTGCAACGTTTCGCGTGCCCGACATGACTTTTTGGTTCATAACTTCTCCCAAAATAAAATTCATTCCAGAAAATTGACAATCTCAAAACTTACAGGATATTTACCTGTTTTTAGCTTTCGGTTGCCCAAGATTGTCCAACCAGATTTTTTATCTATCTATTGTATTTAGAGATTAGCGCATGATTGCTTTAATGAAATAAAACTTGCAGTTTCTCTTAATGTGTAAATAAACAAATTTTAAGAAAGATTAATTAATGTTATTTACATTAAAACTTTAAACAATTTTTTATAATTACAAATTATGCAAATACTACAAAAATTAAGCTTTTCAGCGTTTTTACCCTAAACAAATAACTTTACTTTTGCTGATTGTATATGAATTTTTTTTACATAATTGGCCAGTTTACCCATCTAGCGGCTGATTACCTAAATAGTTGGCCATATTATCTTAATTTTAATGTCCCACTTTTTTGATATTGTTTCCTATGTCTCTTGTTTTCTGTTTGTCTCAAGAAATTCCTAAAAAT
>CAWUOF010000264.1:0-6299 GCA_963923765.1 uncultured bacterium
GCTAAAGCGGCGGTGTCGTGGGTAAGTCTTAGAGAAATTATAGCTTTAGTTAATTCTAAATCTATTCCTTGGGGAGTTGCAGTTGGGAATATAGCACGATCGAGAATTTTACTTTGTTGTTGCTGAGTAATATAATTTTGTACTGCTATGGTGCCTGCACCAGCCGATCGCGCTGCTAATTCTGTCATGGGATAGGCTGCATCCGCTTGAATTATTTCGGCTATTTGTGATCGAGTTAGTGTTTCTCCATGCCACATTGCACTACTGGCAGGTGCATCATCCATAAACAGTTCTAATTTACCTTTTTCTATGCGAATGGCGGCATTTTCTAAAGGTAAACCAGCAAAATAAAGAAAATGACTACTAGCACGAAAACTAAAGGTATTAGCAGGATAATTGCGGGAAACGCTACAACCTGACCAAAGAATGGCGGGAAAATTAATAAGATTAGATAGCTGCTGGCGTCGATGGCGCAGTGCTAATCCTAAAGAATTAGTTATGGGGAAAAGCTGCATAGCAAAAGTTTAAAAATTGATGTCTTTGTTTATATTTTGACTTATTTGGTGAAATTAGCGATCGTTATAATCACTATTTAACTTTTTTATCTGCCAGCTTTTCCAAAAAAATCACCATGTCTGATTGTCTACTCTTTTAATAACACTCCATTTAGGAAAATATCAGCAATACCTTCAGCCATTTCTTGCATTTCCCTGGGAGATGCGCCCGGTTCTATAATAGTTTGGTAACTGAAACCTGCCACAGCAAACATACCTAAAAATACTTGGGCGACTATTTTAGGATTAATGCGGCGATAAATACCCCGATCCATTGCTGTTTGAAAAAATGCTTCCGCAACATCAGTCATTTTAGAGATTACTTCTGCTTGGATGCGATCGCGTAATTCTGGGTGAAATTGTGCCTCCATAAAACAAACTTTTAACATATCTACATTTTGATGAATATTCATCATGCGGTGTCGCATTACCTGTGCTACGGCTTTATAACTGCCCATTTCGCTTAATTCTGTCAATAAATCTGTGAGTATCTCCACCCATCCTTGGGTTGCTAGTTCAATTAAAATTGCTTTTTTATTGGCAAAATGGCGAAATAAAGTACCTTCTGCTACTCCGGCTGCTGTAGCTAAATCACGGGTAGTTGTGCCATCGTAGCCTTGATGGGCAAACAATTTTTGGGCTGCTTGTAAAATCCGGCTACGAGTTTCGGTTTCTGCTGGGGGTTGTGGGCTAAAAATTCTCATAGTGATGGAAAGATGATCTTTCAGTAAAAATTGCTCTTAATATATTGTCCTTTACAATTGCTGTTAATTTGCAAAACCTTTACATAGCATTAAAGTTTTTAACTTTTGTCCCAACTAATTTTTTAATGTATTTGTGAAATCTTCCAAAAGATTTTATTATCTGGTTTGTAGTAATATTACCCCAATTAGAAAGCAGATAAAGCATTTGCTAAAAACTAGATGATTCAAGGATAGTAGATGTAATGATGCGATCGAGACTTTTTTACAAAATGCTACGATTCATTAATTTTTATAAAGTCTCGTAATTCTGGCGATTGTCCCTAATTTCTCATGTAATTTTTCTGATATAGAAAAAATATCAGGCGATAAAATATATTTTTTTAATAATCTTTCACGGTGTAACCTGGGCGGGACTACTTTACCAAAATCTACAAAATATAATTATAATAAACAAACTGAAATATATCTTGATTTTTAGCAAGAGTACTGCTCATATCTAAATTATGCCGTTGATTAATAGAGTACTTGTTTGGTTAAAACTTGCCGCTAAAGGGGGGACTAAATACCCTAGAAAACTGCGTTTATTAGCAGTAATTTTTGGCGCGATGTTATTATGGTGGGCAATACCAGGAAAAATTGCCTTAGCACGCAGCGAAAATCTGGGCCAACAGAGTGTTAGTTCAATTCAACCATATCTCGATCGCGTCATCAAAAAAGTGACAGAATTTAGCCTAGAAAATGGCATGAAATTTATAGTATTAGAACGCCATGAAGCGCCGGTAGTTTCATTTATTACCTATGCAGATGTAGGCGGTGCAAACGAACCGGACGGAAAAACCGGAGTCGCTCACTTTCTCGAACATTTGGCTTTTAAAGGTACTACTCGAATTGGCACTAAAGATTACAAAACCGAAAAACCTTTACTACAACGGTTAGAAAAATTATCAGAGCAAATTAAAACCGCTAAAGCCGCCGGTAAAGAAACCGAAGCCACAAAACTTAAAGCTGAATTTGATCAAATAGAAACTGAAGCAGCAAATTTAGTAGTACCAAATGAATTCGGTACGATCGTGCAAAAAGAAGGCGGTGTAGGACTTAATGCTACTACCTCTACCGATGCCACCCGCTATTTTTATAGCTTTCCCTCCAATAAATTAGAATTATGGATGTCGCTAGAGTCGGAAAGATTTCTCGAACCAGTATTAAATCGCGAGTTTTATAAAGAACAGCAAGTAATTCTGGAAGAAAGGCGTTTACGTACTGATAATTCCCCGATCGGACAAATGGTAGAAGTATTTCTCGATAAAGCTTATCAAGTACATCCCTATCGCCGTCCAGTGATTGGATATAATCAAGAACTTCGCAACTTAACTCCAACAGATATTAAGGATTTTTTTAATACCCACTATGTGCCTAGTAATTTAACTATCGCCATAGTTGGAGATGTTAACCCAGCTAAAGTAAAAGATTTAGCCCAAACTTATTTTGGTCGTTACCAAGCAAAACCAAAACCAAAAGATGTAGAAGTTATAGAACCTCCACAAACCGCCAGTAAAGAATTTTCTTTGCAATTAAATACCCAGCCTTGGTATTTGGAAGGATATCATAGACCAGCCATGAAACATCCCGATCATGTTGTATATGAATTAATTGGCGATATTCTCAGTAATGGTAGAACTTCTCGTCTTTACAAATCTCTGATAGAACAGAAACAATTAGCTTTAAATGCCCAGGGTTTTAGTGGATTTCCTGGCGACAAATACCCGAATTTAATGTTATTTTATGCCATGACTGCTCCCGGTCATACTGTGGAAGAAGTCGCGGGAGCTTTACGCCAAGAAATCGATCGTCTAAAAACTGAGCCTGTTTCCCAAAAAGAATTAGACCGAGTAAAAACCCAGGCAAAAGCAGGGCTATTAAATAGTTTAGATTCTAACAATGGTATGGCTAGTTTATTAGTAGAATATCAGGTAAAAACTGGTTCTTGGCGCAATTTGTTTAAAGAAATCGATGCCATTAATAAGGTTACTGCTGCCGATATTCAACGAGTAGCACAGGCGACATTTCGCCCAGAAAATCGTACTGTAGGACGATTACTATCAAAATCGTAGCTAGAAAATAAGAGGTAACACTAATGGAAATCTATATATAAAGATATTTTTTCATTAATTGTTTACCTCCTCAACATAATTAAGGACGAAAATTAACAGGTGACATCTCCTAAACAGTAAATAACCGTTGTTGCGATGCAAGCGCCCCTCGTGGACTATAAAGCAAAATTATAAATATTTGCTCCCATTTAAATACTGTTTTGTGTTGGAGATGCACCCAATTAACAAATTGCTAATTTAGGAGATGAAAAGCAGTATGGGATGGTTTTGGTTAAATAAGCAAAAAAAGGGTAGTTTAAAAGTCAACAAAAGACAACCAGTATCTTTACTGGTGCGATCGATTATATTATTTTTATTGCCTTTTACCTTTTTGCTTTGGCATTCTTTACTACCAGCGGCAGCCTCTACACCTAAATATTACAACGACTTAAAATTTCCCCCATTACCAGAGGTGCAGTTACCGAAATATACTCGTTATCAAATGGCTAATGGAATCACAGTTTATTTGATGGAAAATCGAGAACTGCCCTTAATTAGTGGTAATGCTATATTTCGTACTGGGGATATTTGGGATAGTGGCGATAAAATTGGTTTAGGAGAATTGGTAGGAACAGTAATGCGTAGTGGTGGTACGCGATCGCATTCTGCCGATGAACTAAATGAAATATTGGAACAAAAAGCGGCTTCTGTAGAAACTTCTATAGCTAATACTTCTGGTGGTGCTAGTTTCCAATCTCTTAGCGAAAATGTTGAGGAAATTTTAGGATTATTTGCCGAAGTAATACAAGAACCTGTATTTCCTCAAGATAAGCTAGATTTAGCTAAAACCCAAATGCGGGGAGAAATTGCTCGCCGTAATGACGAACCTAATGGTATTGCTTATCGGGAATTCCAAAAGCTTATTTATGGTAAAGATAGCCCTTTTGCTCGTACTACCGAATATGCCACAGTTAAAAATATTTCTCGGCAAGATTTAATTGATTTCTATCAGAAAAACTTCCATCCCAATAATATGATTTTGGGATTAGTAGGAGATTTTGATACGCAAACCATGAAATCTTTAATTGAGAAAAAATTTGGTAAGTGGAAAAGTGACCCAAAATGGCAAGCTAGTAAATTACCAACAGTTTCTCAAGCTAATACTAACGGAGTTTTTCTAGTCGATCGCCCTCAGCTTACCCAAAGTTCAGTTTTAATCGGTCATTTAGGCGGAATGCTGAATAGTCCAGATTATGCAGCTTTAAGTGTACTTAATGACGTTTTCAACGGCTTTGGCGGCAGGATGTTTAATCAAATTCGCGCTCGGCAAGGTTTAGCTTATTCGGTTTATGCTATGTGGAGTCCGAGATATGATTATCCTGGTATTTTTATTGCTGGTGGACAAACACGATCGGAAGCAACAGTACCTTTTATTCAGGCTGTACGTACAGAAATCGATCGCACTCGCAATGAGTTAATAACTCCCGCCGAATTAGCTTATGCGAAAGAATCTGCTTTAAACTCTTTCATTTTTAAATTTCAAGACCCTAGCCAAACTCTTTCTCGTTTAATGCGCTATGAGTATTATGGTTATCCATCGGATTTTATTTTTACCTATCGACGCCAGGTAGAAGCTACAACAATAGCTGATGTGCAACGAGTTGCCAAAAAGTATTTAAAACCCGACAATTTAGTAACATTGGTTGTCGGTAATTCCCAGACTATTAAGCCACCTTTAACAAATCTTGGTAGTGCAGTTAAGCAATTAAATGTTACTATCCCTGCTGATAAAAATAGTTAGCAAATAGCTCTAATTGTATTTAAGTAGGCGATGAAATAAGATGCGCCTACTTAAATTTTTAGATGGCAGTTTTAAAAACTTAAATTATGGATTTTTTCCAACAATTTTCCGAATTAAACTAGACAGTAAAAAAGCTGATAAGGAGAAAAAGCATATAAATACTGATTTAGATAAGTAATTTAAAATTAACAGTCCCGCTAATAACTTCCTATTATAACTTGTCTGGCAAATCGATCGAAACCATAGACTACTTACAAGAGAAACCTCTATATTTCTATTGTCTCCGGATATAAATCGCTTTGATATAGAATCGCCTAATTTTTTATCCAGGGGATGTTAAAATAGGGAAAGTTCAAAAATCGTTAAATTTTTACCTTTTTACCTTTATGGATCGACGAACTTTTTTAAATTTGTTTGGAATTGGATGCCTAGCGAGTTCTCTTCCGGTAGTACTTGCGACTTTATCCCTCAAAGATGAGAAACCTGCCAATGCTGCTGACTATAAATTACTTGGGACAATCTCACAATTAAAAAAAAGCGGCCCAATATTAATCAAGTCAGGAGTACCTACCCCTGTATTGTTAGTGCTTCCTGATTCTAACAATACCGCAAATGTGATCGCGGTTAATCCCACTTGCACACATCAAGGCTGTACTGTGGCCTGGAATACCAGTCAATCTAGCTTTGTTTGTCCTTGCCACAATGCTCGTTTTGCTCCAGGTGGAGATGTCGTGCGAGGCCCTGCCACTGCACCCCTAAAAACCTATGATGTTAAGATTAACGGTGATCAGGTTTTGGTGGCAGTTTAACAAAAATTTGGGCAAAAATCCCTCAATTATTTGGGAGATGCCAACCTCTAATAGCTTGCCATAAATGATATCATCAATTTAGGTTAGTTATATATAATAAAACCTGCAAATATAGAATCTAACCCGATATTAAACAACCAAAAGATTTAGCTAAATTCTTTGGTTGTTGTCGGTGGTTATCTAACTATTCCCTAAATTTATGTCATCAAACCTATAAAACTACTGGTAAAAACCTATGAAGAGAAGCTAAATATCATTAAAAATTCATTAGACCTCTTGCAAAAGTGCAAAACTCTGTCATTGCGACAGCGAAGAATCTCCGAGATACTTCACTACACTGC
>CAWUOF010000265.1:0-6290 GCA_963923765.1 uncultured bacterium
GGTTTTATGTGGGGAGTAAATATAGACACTTATTTATCTAATAAAGAATATTTAAAATAATGAATTTTGAAGAATTAGTAGTGCGATCGCTGCAAAAGTTTAAGGTACGATCGCTCATTATTTTTGTACTTTTTTTCTATACCAAGATTAACTTAACTATTGACAGACAGAATAATGCCAAAAATTTAGCATAGGAACAAGCAAGCGTCTACACAGACAACCAGGGGGAGCATCCCAAAAAGTAGAAAGACACTTAGAAAAAATTTATAGCAAAATTAAGGAAATATTTTCTTGGTTCCCTGTAAAGGAGTTTCCTGCTCCCTATTCCCTGATCTATTAATAAATATTGAAAAGCACTCTAAAAAAGCAATTATTAAAAATAGTACATCTAATGGGATAATCATTAATGAATTCTTAAGGGCGGTTCCAGAGCACCTGAACTAAAAAGACCCCGATCGGGAGTCTTGGCAAATCGGCCCACACACTTTCGTTAGGTATATTAAGATAATTATGGCTGTTGCAACCCAACAATCACTCTCAGAACTTTGCATAAATTCCATTCGTTTTCTGGCCATTGATGCGGTAGAAAAAGCAAAATCTGGCCACCCAGGGCTGCCTATGGGCGCTGCGCCGATGGCGTTCGTGCTCTGGGATCGCTTTATGCGGTTTAACCCAAAAAATCCCGCTTGGTTTAACCGCGATCGCTTCGTACTCTCAGCCGGACACGGTTGTATGCTACAGTACGCCCTGCTTTACCTGACTGGCTATGATAGCGTTACCCTCGACGATATTAAACAATTCCGTCAATGGGGTTCCAGAACTCCTGGACACCCAGAAAACTTTGAAACCCCAGGGGTAGAAGTCACTACAGGCCCTCTAGGTCAAGGTATTGCTAATGGTGTTGGCTTGGCAATGGCAGAAGCTCACCTGGCCGCCAAATTTAATAAACCTGACTGTAAACTTGTAGACCATTACACCTATGTCATTTTGGGTGATGGCTGCAATATGGAAGGCGTATCCGGTGAAGCTTGCTCTCTAGCTGGCCACCTGGGACTAGGCAAATTAATTGCTCTCTACGACGATAACCATATTTCTATTGATGGTTCTACTGACATTTCCTTTACTGAAGATGTCGGCAAGCGCTTTGAAGCCTACGGCTGGCACGTTCAGCACGTTGCAGATGGTAATAATGATTTAGAAAGCATTGCTAAAGCTATTGAAGCTGCCAAAGCTGTTACTGACAAACCATCCTTAATTAAAGTTACTACTACGATCGGCTACGGTTCTCCCAATAAGCAAAATACCTCTGGTGTTCACGGTGCGGCTTTGGGTAGCGATGAAGTTAAAGCAACTCGTCACAATTTGGGTTGGAATTACGAACCTTTTGTTTTACCCGAAGAAGTTTTATCTCACTTCCGTAAAGCCGTTGATCGCGGTGCTAATGCGGAGAAAGAATGGACAGAAACTCTGGCTGCTTATCGTAGCAAGTACCCCGAAGAAGCGGCTTTATTTGAGCGGATGTTAAGCGGTAAACTCCCTGAAGGTTGGGATAAAGTTCTCCCCTCTTACACCCCTGCTGATAAAGCTGTTGCCAGCCGCAAACATTCAGAAATTTGTCTGAATGCTTTAGCTAAGTCTCTGCCAGAATTAATTGGCGGTTCTGCTGACTTAACTCACTCTAACTTAACAGAAATTAAGGGCGGCGGTGATTTCCTAAAAGGACAATACCAAAACCGTAACCTGCGCTTTGGTGTTCGTGAACACGGTATGGGCGCTATCTGTAATGGTATTGGTTTGCATAATTCGGGTTTAATTCCCTATTGTGCTACTTTCTTGGTGTTTGCAGATTATATGCGAGCTCCTATCCGTTTGTCGGCTTTGTCGGAAGTTGGTGTTATTTATATAATGACCCATGATTCCATCGGTTTAGGGGAAGACGGCCCAACTCACCAACCCGTAGAAACTATTGCTTCTCTGCGCGTTATTCCTAATTTGTTGGTATTCCGCCCTGCTGATGGTAATGAAAGCTCTGGCGCTTATAAGGTTGCTATTGAAAACCGTAAACGTCCTTCTTTGTTGGCAATGTCTCGTCAAAACTTGCCTAACTTAGATGGTAGTTCGATCGAAGCTACTACCAAGGGTGGTTATATTCTTTCTGATAGCGAAGGTACTCCTGATATTATTTTGATGGGTACTGGTTCGGAAGTGCTACTCTGTGTTAAAGCTGCTGAACAACTTCGCGCCGAAGGTAAGAAAGTGCGCGTCGTTTCTCTGCCTTGCTGGGAATTATTCGATGAGCAAGATGCTGCTTACAAAGAGTCTGTATTGCCGAAAGCTGTTAAGAAGCGTTTAGCTGTGGAAGCTGCTTCTACTTTCGGTTGGTGCCGTTATGTTGGTAGCGAAGGTGATACTATTGGTATCGATCGCTTTGGGGCTTCTGCTCCAGGTGAAGTTTGCTTAGAAAAATTTGGCTTCACCGTTGAGAATGTGGTAGCTAAGGCTAAGGCTTTATTGGGTTAATATTTAACTTGTTTGTTTGTTAATTAAAAAGGCTCTCTAATAAAATAGGGAGCTTTTTTATTTAATATTTTTTTATTTGATATTTTTTTATTTGATATTTTGAATTTGGCCAGTCGCACTGTAAAAATAGATTAAATAATTATTGATTTTAATTACATGGTCTATCTTGCTTTCCCCCTGTTTTTTATTTCCTGTTGCTATCGTAATTTAACTAATATTAACTATTTTTTTGCCATATTTTAATTGTGCCATCTCCACTGCCACTGGCGAGTATTTGTCCATTGGGGCTAAAGGTTAAGTCTGTTACAGAATGTGGTTGTTTAGAATATCCTATGAAACTGTTTATTTCTTCTTGAGTATTTAAATTCCAAAGTTTGATGGTTCCGTCTCCACTACCACTAGCCAGTATTTCCCCATCGGGACTAATTGCTAAACAGTAAACTACATCTGTATGTTTATTAATTGTAGTTATATTCTCCTGGGTGTTTATATTCCAAAGTTTGATAGTTCCGTCTCCACTTCCACTGGTTAGTATTTGTCCGTCGGGACTGATGGCGATCGCATAAATTGCTTCACTATGTCCTGTAAATGTAGTGATTATTTTGCCGCTACCTAGTTGCCATATTTTAATAATTTTATCTCTGCCTGCACTAGCTAAGTTTTTACCATTAGGACTAAAGGCTATTGCATTTACTGATGGGGATAAGTCCCATAGTTGTAGAAATCTTTTACCTGTTAATAAATTCCAGATTTTTATAGTACTGTCTCTTTCTTCTTCTATTTGTGATTGATTTTCCGAGTTTGGGGTACTAAAAATAGTATCAAATAAAGATTCATCGCTGCCTGTGGCTAATATCTGACCGTCTGGACTAAAGCTGATATCTGTTACCCATCCCTGACTAAATAAACTACGCTTTAGTTCTCCAGTTTCTAAATGCCATAGATCTATTGTGCCATCAGGAGAGCCTATGGCCAATATTTGCCCGTCTGGGCTGATGGCTACCGCGTTTACTCCTAATGGATATCCAAATAGGTTGTGTATTCTTTCTCCTGTTTGTAGATGCCATATTTTTACAGTGGCATCACAACTGCCACTAGCAAGTTTTTGCCCGTCTGGGCTTATGGCTAGAGATGCTACTGGCCCTGACTGGTCGGAGATGGTGCGGATAAGTTGAGCCTCTTTCCAGGACATGATTTGTAGTATGGCGTCTTTTTGTTTCGGTGAAGACTGCTTTTTCTCAGTCCTGTAGTATCTTGACTTGAGAATGCTATCACCTGAATATTAGTTTGCACTATTTCTGTATTGTTAGACGATCGATATCTCGGAATATGAAAAACTATCGAAATTCTTTATTTTATATTGTTTTTGTTGATTATTTAATCAATTTTAAAAATAGTTCTTCCTCATCAGAATAATAATATCATAGTTTAGATCAATTTGTCAAGACTAAAAAAAAATTTGCATTAGGTATAGAAAGAAAAAATTTTTTTGTAACAGCGGAGGCAGCCAAATTAAGTATTTTAGTTTAAACTTGTTCCTGGGTTTTGCTGTTTTATGGGTTTATGTAAGTATTTTTTCAGAAATTTTATTTTTTCAAACTGTTAGATGTAAATTTAGATGTAAATTTAGATGTAAATTTTGGGTTAGATTTAGGTTTAAATTTCTATAATAAAAATTGAACCTTGTGGGGTATTACTGACAACGCTAATTTTGCCGCCATGAGCTTCTACGGTCATTTTGCAAAAAGCTAATCCTAAACCAATTTGAGATACATCTTTCATTATGGTTCCTACTTCATATTTTTCAAAAATAGTCTGGCGTAATTCCTCTGTAACTCCTGGACCATAATCAGCTACTTGAATTTTTGCTTTTCCTGATTCTATATACTCAGCTTGCAGGATAATTTTGCTATTTTTGGGGGAAAATTTTATGGCATTAGAGAGTAAATTATCCAGTACACGACGGAATAAATTTATATCTACATTAATACTGCCACCAGGTTCTGGTAAATAGCTAACGAGTTCTATATTTTTTTGATTAGCAATTTCTTCCAGATCTGATACAACGGAAAAACCAAGGGCATATAGGTCTATTTCTGTTCGTTGTAAAATCATTTTTCCTGATTCTAATTTTGCCATTAATAGCAAACTATCGATCATGGATTGTAAGCGGTTTGTAGCTAGGAGAATTTCCTGGATTTTTTCTTGTTGTTTTTCTTGGTAATAATTATTAGTTTGGAGGATATGGGCAGCAAAAATAATAGAACTAAGGGGATTTCGCAGGTCGTGAACTATCATTTTAGCAATATCTTCTCGTAAATCCAGGGTGTCTTGGAGGGCATCATATTGCTGTTTAATTCGTAACATCGATCGCACGCGAGAACGCAATTCTATACCATTGACTGGTTTACTAATAAAATCATCGGCTCCGATGGATATACAGCGAGATAAATCTTCTTTAGCGGTGAGGGCGGTAACAATAATTACTGGAATGTGTCGCCATTGAGGATTAGATTTAAATTTTTGACAAAATTGGATGCCATTCATTTGCGGCATCATTATATCTAGTAAAATGACATCGGGTTGAAAGTTCTCTAAAAGTTCAAGTGCTTCTTGTCCGTTGCCAACATAACTTAATTGATAATTTTCTTTGTCTAGTAAAGTTTCGATTACGTCAAAATTATCAGGTTCGTCATCAATTATTAAGATTTTTTGGGGAATTTGCATAAAATTACTATCAATTACTGTTGTTATAAAAGTTTTTGAATCATTTCTACTAGGCGTTTTAATTTTACAGGTTTAGTTAAGTATTCACTTGCACCTGCTATTAAACATTTTTCCCGATCTTCTGGCATAGCTAACGCAGTTAGGGCAATTATGGGTGTATTAATAAATAAGCCATTGCTACGGAGAAGGCGTATAGCTTCTAGCCCATCCATTCCGGGCATTTGGATATCCATTAAAATTAAATCTGGGCGTTCCTGCTGGGCAAGGGTAAGGGCATCTTGGCCATTTTTGGCAAGAATTAAGCGATATCCTCGACCACGTAAATAACTAGAAATAGTAGCAATATTAGCTTCGTTATCTTCAGCTAATAATATTAAGGCAGGGGATACGGCTTCAACGGTGGTAATATTAGGAGTAATAATTAATGCTGATTCTGTTGTATCTTGGGAATTGTGTAATTTTTCTAAGCTTTGACGAAGTTGATCGCGGGTGATAGGTTTAACTAGGTAATCGGCTGCACCTAAAGATAAACCTCGCGATCGCTCATCTACAACGGAAATCATTAGGACAGGAATATTTTCGGTATGGGAATCTGATTTTAATTGAGTGAGTACTTCCCATCCTGATATACCGGGTAATTGGATATCTAAAATAATTAAAGCTGGTTGAATTCGGGCGGCAGTTTCGATCGCACCTTCACCTCGGCAATAAATAGTAGGTTGCATTCCTATTTCACTGAGATATCTAGCAACTTGTTCGGCGGCAACTATGGAATCTTCAACTATTAATACTTGGGAGTTGTGAGAATGCATAGAGTTCATATCATTGGTGGTTATGTTTGAGTTAGTTTTAGTTAGATAAGGTAAGCGTACAGTAAAACAACTGCCTCGCCCTAATTCACTGCTGATGGACACAGTACCTTTATGCATTTCTGTAAGGCGACGTACCAGGGATAAACCGAGTCCTGTGCCATTATGTTGACGGCTAAGACTGCTATCTATCTGGAAAAAGGGTTGGAATAGTTTAGATATATTTTCTTGGGC
>CAWUOF010000266.1:0-6277 GCA_963923765.1 uncultured bacterium
GAAGCTCAACAACAAGCTTTAGAGTCTAAACAAGAAGCTTTAGAAGCTCAACAACGTGCTGAAAAATTAGAAGCTCAATTACGTGCTTTAGGAATTGAACCAGAATAACATAGAGAAATTTTAAGACTAAAGGCTAATAGCTAATAATTGAAAAAGCTACCTAGTAAAGTAGGTATTGTTAGAGATGCTACAAAAATAGCTGGATTTTTTAGGATTTTACTATTGAAATTACCTATAAAACAGGTAATCATACTTAGTGAAAATCAAATATTAGCAATTAGCCATCGGAAAACTTCATTAATAAAAAGATTAATGCTCAAAACCCAGAATTGATTCAAATTCAGCCCTTAAAGCTTTAATATCGCCAACACGAGCCACCAGGAGGTTTTGACCACCGGCATCTTCTAAGCGATCGCGCCAATACCAAATACTTTCCGGGTTATTTACCCAAAAGTCTATCACAGTCTCGACGACTTCTTCTAAATCCCAGCCGCGTTTCGGGGGCACAGGCTCTACTGATTGAATTAAAGCATCAAGAGTGCATTTATAGGCGCCGATATATTCTACTCCACCACGATTTTTTTTCTGGTTAATCCCTTGCTCATGGTTAAAAAATTCTAAAATGGGAGAAACCCCTAAGATATCAAAGGTGTATTTCATGGGCGACTCCTTCCTATAAGCGTCTTAGTTTCCTAGATTAATATCAAAATATAAATAAAATTATGGTTAAATTGATTACAAGATGGCAACTAATTTAACATAGTTTTACATTTGGAAAAATTAGCCCAAAATTAGCAGTCATCGTCACTGAGTGCTAATCACTTTTACTCTAATAAATAAAAATATTGATGTATAATATAATGTATAAGATAATTTTAAAACCTGTAAAAAATAGTGTTGTTGCGCTTCAGCGCCTTTAAGACTATAAGCAAAAACCATATTTAAAAAATACTGTTGTTGCGTTTCAGCACCTTTGTAGACTATAAACAAAAACCATAGATATTTACTGATTTAAAATAATCTTTTTATATAAAAATATACCTTATTAAAATTTATCTGATTTTTTGGAGATATTATGATGGCAAAACTTAATCACAATTCAATTTTAAAATTAATATTACTAACGTTTTTAGTTAGTTTGTTAAGTGCTTGTAGTGTTACTTTTAGCATTAGTGGATGGGAACCTTCTCGATCGATAGTGCAACAGGCGATCGCAATTCAACTGCAACAAACTCAAGATAAACTAATTCAAGAATTACAACTATCCCAACCGCCAAAATTAAAAATTAATCAACTAATTATCAATTTTTTAGAACCGGTGAAAATAGAAAATTTACCATCTTTTCACCTCAAAGGCACTTATGAACTTGATATCCAAGTACCCGATCGACCCGGAATTATTCAGCCCAAAAATTCCTTTGATATCTATCTACAACGACAAAAAGAAGGTAAAACTTGGCGTTTAGCCCGTCAAGAAGGAAAAAATTGGAGTACTTATTTTGTACCACCAAAAGGTTATTACTATTAGCTAAATTTTTAGTTAATTGAATAATATTAAATGTGGGCAGGAATTACCTGCCCTTTTACTGCTATTTACCCCCATAGTAAAAAGCAACTTCTTTTTCTTTCAGAGGCGCAAAATCCGCATTGACTAACATTTGGTTAAGTTCTTCTAGGGGTAAATGTTTCGCGCCAATACGAACAATTCGAGAACGCATAGTATTTGATACACCACTGCGCTGACGACCTGCTTCTAAGCCCATTACTTTATGATAGAGTTCTAATTTAGCAGGGGGAATAGGGGTACCGTCAAAATCAATACCTTTAGCGATCGCCACATCAATAGCATCAGCCCCAGTGGTACTTTCGTTAGACATATCAAAATCATCAAAAATTTTACATTATAATTTTATCATACTTCCAGATGAATTAAGCAATAAGTAGCAGGTAACTATTCTGGCATTTTAAATTTTTCTATTTAATAATAAAATTCTGGTATTTAATAAAATTCTTACATCCAAGGGCGTATAAACTACACCCTTGGCAAAAATTAAACTTTATTGAGAAACACTATTACTAGCTCGATTTGCACGTTCCTGGGCTGAAGCCATTACTTCCTCCATTTTTTCTAAAATTTCCCCTGGATAATTTTCTAACACTTTGGTAGAAAGGGAAATCCGCCCCTTACCTTCATCCACATTAATAATCAAAGCCTTAATTTCTTGACCAATTTGGAAAACATTTTCTAAGGATTCAATACGATTTTTACTAATTTGGCTAATATGCAACAAACCAGTAATACCATTAATATCGACAAAAGCACCAAAAGGTTTTAAGCTGACAATTTCTCCAGTTACTAGCTTGCCAGTTTCTAACTGACTAATAGCAACAGAACGAGTAGCCAAACGTTGAGAGAGAACAATTTTTTTATTTTCCCGATTGACTTCTATAAAGCTAACAGTGATAGCTTGACCAATTAAGTTTTGTAAATTATCTTTTTCCAGCAGGTGCGATCGAGGAATAAAACCACGTAACCCCTGGACATCAACAGTAACGCCCCCCTTATTCATTCCAGTTACCCGTACCTGAATAGATTGGCCGCTTTCCTGAATTTCCGCCAGTTTATTCCAAGCTTTTTTAACTTCTAGGAGTCGAATTGAAACAGTTACCTGGCCATCTTCATTTTGATCGCGGATAATCAAAAAATCCCGTTCTTCATTTAACGGCAACATTTCCGATAGACTAGTTACCGGACTCAAAGAAACCTCTTGCATAGGCAAAAAAGCTGAAGACTTACCTCCAATATCAACATAAGCCCCATCTGATGCATATTCATGCACCTTGCCCCGCACTACTTGTCCTTTTTGAAACTCATAGCTATGCTGTTCTAGGGCTTTGAGAAAATCTTCACTGGAAAATGATATTTTGGTTTCTTGAGAACGGATTGCTTTGGAATTCATGACAATTAAATAATGAGAAAAAACCGAGATTGACAGCAAAGCCAATCTCAACGCTACTGGTACACCAATTTATTTAGCCATACCAGACAGTGCAAGACACTTGATTTTAATAATATAGCCCAATCTATCTACATTCAAAATATAAGCACCCCAGTCAAAAATAGGCAAAAACAAGTATTTTATGAATGCCTGAAATATAGCAGGGAACTCTGAACAGGAAAATATAGATAAAAGTCCTATTACCAGAATATAGCTAGAGAATATCGTGAAACAGTTGTTTAACTTCTTCCCAGGCTGAGGCTGCCGCTACGGAATTATAACTAGCGCGATGGTCACAGAAAAATCCATGATCAGCTTCGTAGCGGAAAATAAAATGGGGAATATTATATTTTTTCAGTTCATTTTCAATTTCGTCTACTTGTTTGAGGGGAATACTCGCGTCTTCAGTGCCAAAAAAAGCGTAAAGAGTACCAGTAATTGCTGAAGTGCGGCTAACAGTGGGCGCTCCGCCGCCAGGGGTCATAGTAGTAATGCCGGCACCATAAAAAGAAGCGGTAGCTTTAATATCTGGTAAAGTAGCAGCTAGGTAAACAACATGACCACCGAAGCAAAAACCTATAGAGCCAAAGCCATCTTTTTTAGTTTGCAATAGGGTTTTCAAATAATCTATAGTTGCTTGAATATCACTAAGAAGCTCAGAGGCTGTAGTTTGTTCTTTATATTTTCTGCCTTCTATGATGTCTTCTGGTGTGTATCCGGCTTCATAGCCGGGGGCTTGGCGCTGGTAAATAGCAGGAGCGATCGCTACATAGCCTTCTTTGGCTACTCTTTCTGTCACCTCCCGAATATGAGCATTTACCCCAAAAATTTCCTGTATCACTATCACTCCTGGATACGGCCCATTTCCGGTGGGCATTGCCAAATAAGCCTCTATTTCTATATTGCCGTTGGGAATTTTTACCTTTTGTGTCCGAATTTGTGGATCTGTCATGGGAGTTTTATTATGTTATTAGGGCAATAACTTGATTGTGTTTAGTTTCTAGCACCAAGTTTATAGGAAAAAAGCGTTGATAGATAAAACGTCTAAATTTATAAATCAATCAATACAAACCTTACGGGCAGCCAAAGACATTAATTTTCCCGTTTTTTCTTGGAGGTTAGGTAGTGGTTCAGTTTCGTATCCAACCAGACAGCGATATTCCTGCATCCAACCAACTTTTTAATCAAATTCGGTTTGCGATCGCTTCTCGTCAATTTCCCCCCGGTCATCGTTTGCCCAGTACCCGGCAATTGGCCATGCAAACCGGTTTGCATCGTAATACCATTAGCAAAGTTTATCGACAATTAGAACTACTTGGCTTAGTAGAAGCACAAGCAGGCTCAGGAATTTATGTACGTGCCCAGGGTAACGAAGGTGGCAGCAAAATGCGATCGCCTATTTTTCAACAATATCCCAATGCTTATCCTGTAGTGCAACAAAGTTTAAATGAATTAATTAATCAGGGCTGTTCTCTAAATCAAGCCAGAGAGCTATTTTTGGCAGAAATAGACTGGCGTTTACGTAGTAGCGCCAGAGTAGTAGTAACAGCACCTTTACAAGATATTGGTGTAGGGGAATTAATGGCCCAAGAATTAGAACAAGCATTATCTATCCCTGTACAATTAGTACCGATCGAGGAACTTTCCCAAGCCCTAGATCAAACTCAATCTGGTACTGTAGTCACCAGTCGTTATTTTATTGGAGAAGCTGAAAAAATAGCCGCTACTAAATCTGTTCGTGTTATCCCGATCGATATTTACGACTACGCTCCCGAAATGGAACTAATTAAAACTTTACCAAAAGATACCTGTATTGGTTTAGTTAGTCTTAGCGCTGGTATTCTACGGGCTGCTGAAGTAATTATTTACAGCATCCGAGGCGATGATTTATTAGTAATGACTGCCCAATTAGGAGATAATTATAAACTACAAGCCCTAGTTCGTAGCGCTCGCAGTATCATTTGTGATCAAGCTAGTGCTCCTACCGTAAAAGCTGCTATTGCTGCCGCTAGAGATGATCTAATTCGTCCCCCGCAGTTAATTAAAAGCGAAAATTATATCGGTTCTAAGTCTATTAACTTACTAAAACGTGAACTTGGCTTAAATTAGCTGATTATAATTTAATTTATATATCTTGACTAATGGCTAATTTGTCATTAGTCATTGCTAAAAGCAGTAAAACTTTTGGTAAAGCCAATTATCTGCAAAAAGTTTGGCAATATTTTAGAGAATTTTACTAATTTTTCTAACCATACCCAATAAATTATGAACATAAACATCCAACCTTCTATTAATTTAAAACACGCTATCAAATCTCGTCTACCCATACTTTTCGCTCTGTACCAATTCCAGAAGTAATTTTAAAAGAAATTCTGGAATTGAGTTTACGATCGCCTTCGGGATATAATTTACAACCTTGGCGTTTTGTGTTATTAAAAACTTCAGAAAGTAAAGAAAAACTAGCCGCTTGTGCCTTTAATCAACGACAAATAACAGAAGCACCTATAGTACTTATTTGTTGTGGTGATCGTAACGTAGATAAGCCAGAATACATTGAATCTATCATTCAACTTGGTGAAGCATCAGGTAGCATCAATGAAACCTATGCTAATTTAATGCGATCGGCAATTCCTAACCTGTTTCAAAATCACCCTTGTTTTGAATCCATTGAAGCCTGGACAAATCGCCAAACTATGTTAGCTGTAGCTCATATTATGATTATTGCCAAAAGCTATGGTGTTGATAGTTGCCCAATGGAAGGATTTATCACCTCTGAAGTTAAAGCAGCCTTTAATATACCTACTAATGTAGATGTTTGTTGTATATTATGTCTCGGTTATGCCACCGAACCTTTCAAGCAATTTGGCGGACGATTTAGTATTGATCAAGTTTACTATGAGGAAAACTTTGGCGAACCTTTTTATATCTAATTTAAAACATAATATCATATCAAGCTAATTACCCATAATAATTTTATTTTGTAGTGATGAATTCAATTTTCATCACCGTTTATAATTAGAAAAATATCTTGATATTAATGTTATTTTTCCAAACTGTGCTATTTATTTTTCTAAAAAACACCCGGAAGATTAAAAAACAGGCAGGAATAAAGAAGGTGTAGATGCACCCTGATATTTTACGCCCCAAGCTGCACAAGCTAGGGGTTTTTTATTTTAAGAATTTTTATTTTAGAATTTTTCGGAAAAACACCCGGAAGATTAAAAAACGGGCAGGAATAAAGAAGGTGTAGATGCACCCTGATATTTCACACCCCAAGC
>CAWUOF010000267.1:0-6263 GCA_963923765.1 uncultured bacterium
CGTCAGATGTGTATAAGAGACAGCTATTAATACAATGGTGGATCAACTTAACTCCTTTGCTTCTGAAGTAACACGGGTTGCCAAAGAAGTAGGTACAGAAGGAAAATTAGGCGGACAAGCCCAGGTAAGAGGTGTAGCCGGTACCTGGAAAGATTTAACTGATTCAGTTAACTTAATGGCTAGTAATTTAACAGCACAAGTGCGGGGAATTGCCAGGATAGTCACCTCTGTAGCAAATGGGGATTTAAAACGGAAATTAGTGTTAGAAGCTAAGGGAGAAATTGAAACCCTAGCAGATACAATTAATGAAATGATTGATACCTTGGCGACGTTTGCCGATCAGGTGACAACAGTTGCCCGTGAGGTGGGTATTGAAGGGAAACTGGGAGGGCAGGCGAAAGTACCTGGTGCATCGGGTACTTGGCGAGCTTTAACTGATAACGTGAATGAATTAGCAGCGAATTTAACTACTCAGGTACGCGCCATTGCAGAAGTGGCGATCGCGGTGACAAGAGGTGATTTGACGCGATCGATTTCTGTGGATGCTCAAGGGGAAGTTGCGGTACTGAAAGATAATATTAACCAAATGATTGCAAATCTGCGGGAAACAACCCAGAAAAACACCGAACAAGACTGGTTAAAAACTAATTTAGCTAAGTTTACCCGGATGTTGCAGGGACAACGGGATTTAGAAACAGTATCAAAATTAATCCTTTCCGAATTAACTCCTTTGGTGTCTGCACAGCATGGCGTATTCTATTTGATGGATACATCCACTGCCTTAGCATTCCTCAAACTGTTGAGTACCTACGCTTTTAATGAACGGCAACATTTAGCAAATCGTTTTCAATTAGGTGAAAGTTTAGTTGGTCAATGTGCTTTAGAAAAAGAACGAATTTTACTAACTCGTGTTCCTAATAATTATATTACCATTAGTTCTGGTTTAGGAGAAGCACCGCCCCTAAATGTGGTAGTGTTACCAATATTATTTGAAGGGCAAGTAACAGCCGTTGTGGAATTGGCATCTTTTAATCGGTTTAGTGAAATTCATTTAACTTTTTTAGATCAATTAACGGAAAGTATCGGGATTGTTTTAAATACCATCGCAGCAGGAATGAGAACCGAAGAACTCCTGAAACAATCTCAATCACTGACAGAAGAATTACAAAGCCAACAAAAAGAACTCACCGAAACAAATAAACAACTGGAACAAAAAGCCAAATCCTTACAAACTTCAGAAGAACTACTAAAAAACCAACAAGAAGAACTGCAAAATACTAATGCCGAACTCCAACAAAAAGCGCGATTATTATCAGATCAAAATGAAGAAGTCGAACGTAAAAACCGAGAAATTGACTTAGCTCGCTTGGCACTAGAAGAAAAGGCAACTCAACTGGCGCTTACTTCTAAATACAAGTCAGAGTTTTTGGCTAATATGTCTCACGAGTTGCGAACACCTCTAAATAGTTTACTGTTATTAGCTCGATTGTTAATTCAAAATAATGAAGGTAATTTGAATAAAAAACAAATAGAGTATGCGGAAACTATTCATTCATCAGGAACGGATTTATTAGCATTAATTAATGATATTCTGGATTTAGCTAAGATAGAATCTGGTACAATGTCTGTGCAGATGGAACATTTACCTGTATCTGATTTAAAGCATTTTATTGAACGGACTTTTATCCAGGTAGCACAAGAACGTAATTTAAAATTTATTATCAATTTCCATTCAGATTTACCTCGGTTTATTTACACTGATGTTAAACGGCTACAACAGGTAATAAAAAATCTGCTTTCTAATGCTTTTAAATTTACCCACCAAGGGGAAATTAAATTATCTGTAGCGATCGCTACTCATGGCTGGGGAAGTGAGGAAAAAGAACTCAACCGAGCTAAACAGGTAATTGCTTTTGCTGTTACTGATACTGGTGTGGGAATTGAAAAGAGTAAACAAAAAGTAATTTTTGAAGCTTTCCAACAAGCAGATGGTACTACTTCCCGTAAATATGGTGGTACAGGGTTAGGTTTATCTATTAGTCGCGAAATTACTAAATTATTTGGTGGTAAAATTACTTTAGTTAGTCAGATAGGAAAGGGTAGTACTTTTACTCTTTATTTGCCCCAAAATTATCCAGAAAATACATCAGAATTTCTGACCCCATCAAATCCATCAAATTCATCAACACCATCAACACCATCAACTCCATCAACACCATCAACTCCATCAACTCCATCAACTCCATCAACTCCAACTTCTAAAGATACTCCTACAACAACTGTACTACTCCCGTCTTCTGTATCCTCAGAAGTGGTTTCTATTTCTAATTTAGTGATAGACGATCGCGATCGAATTGTTGCCGGAGATCGAATTTTGCTAGTTATCGATGATGATAACAATTTCAACCAAATTTTAATAGATATAGGACATCGTAAAGGCTTTAAAATGTTAGTGGCTAATGAAGGAGGCAACGGCTTAAAATTAGCCCGCCACTTTAAGCCTCATGCCATTATCCTAGATATTGCTATGCCTATCTTAAATGGTTGGGTTGTCCTCGATCATTTAAAACATGATCTGACAATTCGACATATTCCAGTTTATATTATCACTGTCACTGAAAACGATCGCCATTATGGTGTGCGACAAGGAGCGGCATCATTTTGGCAAAAGCCAATTAGCAATGAAATATTAGATCAAGTTTTTGCTAAAATCCAGTCTGAAATTGACCATGATATATATAAACTATTGTTATTAAATCCGGATGTTAAGCAACAACAGCAAATCATTGATTTAATTAAAAATAACAAGATTGAAATAACATCCATTACCAAAGGAACTGAAGCAATAGAATTATTAAAAAATCAACATTTTGATTGTCTAGTAATTGATTTAAATATTACGGATATGGATGGCATTAGTTTAATTCAATATATCCGGCAGGAATTGCTAAAAGATTACCAGTGTTTACCCATTATCGCATATACAGAAACCGATATTTCTGACCGACAAAGATTAATTTTAAAAGAAACTCATGTTATAGTTGTGCAGAAAAATGAATTAGGAATGGCAAATTTAATTGATAGAATTAACTTAATTCTACATCAACCTATTGATACATTATCAGAAAATCAGCAACAGTTAATTCAACAATTACAATTTAAATCTATTGAATTGGAAGGGAAAAAAATATTGATTGTTGATGATGATGTGCGAAATGTTTTTGCCCTTACCAGTATATTAGAATCTTTTAATTTAAAGGTACTTTATTCTGATAATGGTCGTAATGCAATTGCCATGCTGCAAAATATCCCTGATATTGATGTAATTTTAATGGATATTATGATGCCGGATATGGATGGCTACGAAACAATTAAAGCGATCCGACAAATGGCAAATTTCCAAAGCCTACCAATTATTGCTCTGACTGCTAAGGCAATGCAAGGCGATCGGGAGAAATGCCTGGAAGCTGGAGCTACAGACTATATTCCTAAGCCTGTTGATGTTCAGCAACTACTTTCCTTGTTGCGAGTTTGGCTTTGGTGTTAAAATAATTATGAAATTATGATAAAATTATAGTAATTTTTGCTCAAGCCCCATAGAGGGCGATCGTCTTTAGCCTCCCCAGGGGGCAGGGGAATTTTTTACCTCTTATACCCCCTAAAAAACTCATTCTTAGGTTAAGTTTAGTTAACAAAAACAACATCAATATTAATTTTTTAGTTTTATGTTGAATTTTAATGATTTTAAACTCACCTAAAAAAGGATTGGATATTATCATTATAATAACATTATTATCAACTTAAAATCAGATGAAAAATGTTACTAAGGTTAATATTTTAATAGTGGATGATCAGCCTGCTAATCTGATGGCGTTGGCCGAAACTTTAGCACCTTTGTCACAAAATATAATCACAGCACTTTCTGGAGAAGAAGCATTAAAGCATCTACTTAAACAGGATTTTGCTGTTATTTTATTAGATGTACAAATGCCAACAATGGATGGCTTTGAGTTAGCTAAAATTATTCATTCCCGTCCGGCAACTTGCCATACTCCCATTGTTTTTATTACAGCAATTTCGCGGGAACAAATATATATTTTACAAGGCTATTCAGTGGGCGCAATTGATTATTTAGTAAAACCTATTATCCCAGAAATTTTAATATCAAAAGTTACCTGTTTTATTGATTTATTTAATAAAAATTTAGCCTTAAAAGAACAAACTAAACAATTGCAAGCAGCAAATATAGCTTTACAAGAAAAGCAAGAGGAAATATCACGAATTAACCATCAAAAAGAATTAATTCTTAATGCAGTTGGGGAAGGAATTTATGGTGTAAATTCCCAAGGTGAAACAACTTTTCTGAATCCAGCCGCCTCGAAAATGTTGGGTTATACTCTCGAAGAGGTAATGGGAAAGCCTGAATGTTTAATTCTACATCCTGACTTGATACATAATGACAATATTTCTGGAAAATGTCCTATTTGTACTTCTTTAAAAGATGGTTGTATTCATTGTGATTATGAAGCAAAATTTCAACGTAAAGATGGTTCTTATTTTCCAGTAGAATATATTAGTATGCCTGTGGTGGAAAAAGGTAAAATTATCGGTGCAGTAATCACTTTTAAAGATATTACAGAAAGATGTAATCTGGAAAAAATGAAAGAAGATTTTATTGCCATCGCCAGCCATGAATTACGCAATCCAGTTACATTAATTTATGGTAATCTTGAACTTTTAAATAGAGTTAATTATCAAGAAAAGCCCGAAAAAGCTAAAAAAATGCTAGATGCGGCTCTCCAAGCATCTAATCGTCTATTGAAATTAACTAAAAATATTCTCGATATTCAACGTCTAAATACTGGTAAGTTTATTCTAAATAAACAAATTTGTATAGTGTTTGATTTGATGCAGCAAGCCATTAATGATGTGCAGAGTTTAGCAGATCAGTATAAAATAATCTTGAAGTTTGAACCTGTTTATACTCCAGTTTGGGCAGATGCTAATGCCTTAGTGCAAGTTATAACAAATTTACTTAGCAATGCGATTAAATTTTCCCTGCCTAATACTATAGTTTACTTATCAGCAGAAGTTATTACCAATCCAGACAGGGTTCCGCAATCTTGTCATACCCAACTTTCTTTACCTTCTCTTCTTTTTAAGATTGAAGATCAAGGTCGAGGTATTCCACCAGATAAATTAGAAATAATTTTTGAACGATTTCAACAACTTGATGTAGCAGATGCACGAGCAAAAGGTGGTAGTGGTTTAGGTTTAGCTATTTGTAAAAGTATTATAAAACAACATGATGGTTTTATCTGGGTTGAAAGTATTTTAGAACAAGGAAGTATTTTTTATTTCACATTGCCTTTAAGTAATAATGTTGATATTCATTGATTTTATCTAACATTTTTATTCATAAAAATTATGGGATATTTAGAAATATTAACCATATAATAGGGTTAATTTTATTATGGGAAGACATCAAAAAAAAGTTAATACAGAAATAGGTATCGATCGAAGAGAAACTGGTTATTATTCCACCCCTAATTTTATTGCGGAATTTATCGCTAGGGCTATGGTAGAAATTAACCCTAAAGGTAGTCGTGTTTTCGACCCCTGTATAGGTGAGGGAAAAATGGCTATTCCTTTTCTGAAATTAGGAATGTTTATAACAGGGATGGATATATTACCGTTCAATTTACCAGCAGGAATTAATTTTAAACAACAAGATTTTTTAAGTTATTACCGAGAAAAAAAGCTACTATCTATTTTAAATACTCCTATTAATTTAGATTATGATTTTTATATTGCTAACCCCCCCTACAATTGCCACGAAGTTTCCTATATTAAAGATAATAAAAGTATTTTATCTAGTTTATTTCCAGAGCTAGGTGTATATAATATGTATTCTATGTTTATATCTGCTTTAATTGACTGTGCTAAAGATAAAGCTTTAATAGGATTAATAATTCTTGATTCATTTCTGACTGCTAAATGTTATGCTAATTTACGGCAAAAAATCTTACAAGAATGTACTTTACATTATTTGATTTTATGCCCTAATGATTTATTTTTAAGCCAAGGGGCAGATGTTCGTACTTGTATTATGATTCTTCAGAAAGGCAAGCAATATCAACAAAAAGTTAAAATTGCTAACCGTTGTGGCAATGTATCAGAATTACAGCAAATCTTAGCATCTAATATTTTTAGTAAATTAGATATACATCTGTCTCTTATACACATCTGACGCTGCCGACGAT
>CAWUOF010000268.1:0-6233 GCA_963923765.1 uncultured bacterium
CGCAATTGTTGGTCATGGATACCTAAATATAATTCTAGTTGTTGACTCCACAGCCAGCCTTGAGAATTAGGTGATATGGGTTGATATTTACCGCCATTAAGGAGAAAACCTGTTAATTCTAAGCTGTCTGGGTCAAACCAGAAATATTCAGGCGTGCGAAAAATATCTTGGTAGATTTCTTTTTTTAATCCTTTGTCAATTTTGGCGGTAGTATTTGAGATAATTTCTAGGATAAAATTAGGATATTTTCCGCCTTCATTCCAGACTACCCAACTTTTTCTCGGTGTGCGATCGCTTCCCAAGACTACAAAAAAATCTGGTCCGCGAAAATCCCTAGATTTGATTTGCTGAGGATTATAATAAATGGTTAAATTTCCACTCACATAAAAATCATTACGATTTCGCCACAGCATCATTAGGCAATCTATTAATAGCTGCATTTGCAGCCGATGAATATCGCTTTCCAAGGGGGGTTCATCACTCCATAAGTCACTAGGGGGAATTATGATGTTTTCTGGTATTTCTGCTGATATTTCTACGTCTTTGGCAAGAGACATGATTTTCTTGCCTCCCTGCAAGAGATTTATTTATATGATTTTAACATTATATTTTTTTAGGCTTTGTTTAACCTTAAGTTTTGCAATGGGATTTTTGAGGTATAATCTGGAATGAAAATAGGAGGTATATAAATCTAGCTAGAAATTTAGTAATTTTTTTAGGTAACAGTTGGCGATCGCCCTAAATTATTATTAAATAATATGATTATTTTAGAGTTTTTTAAGGTGTAGAAAAATTGACAGAAACACTTTTTTGCTTGGCTGTTTGTTAGCTGCATACCACAAGCTATATACCATAAAATGTATTTAATGGCAAAAGCAAAAAATTAAGAAAAATTAAGAAATAAAATTTTGCTAGAAAAATAAATCAGGGGTAAATTACTGATAGCCTCAATTTAAACTAAAATTTAGGGCGTTATTGCTAAAAAATATAAGGAGATGTTATGGACGCGATCGAACTAAAATTTTTATTAAAGTTACTGGATTTTACCGAATATCGAGCATTAATCTCTCAAATTCAGCCCAATCAAAATACTACTGCCGTTGAAAGAGATGCCATCTGTCGGCAATTGGCCAATCGTGATTTGGTAGCATTTAACGAGGAAGTGTTAAAAATAAAAATTGCACCTCCAGGAAAAGCCTTGTTAAAGCTAGATACCAGTAAATTACCCATCACTAAATATGAATTAAAAGTATTACAATCCTGTGCTGAATCTAGTATTACTCCTGCCCAAACAGGGTTAACTGGTGAAAGTCGCCAAACTCTAATTAAAGCTTTAATCGATCGAGGTTTAATTCAGGCAGAAAAAACTCAAATTAAAGAAGTTTGGCTAACAAAAAGAGGTCAGGAATATTTACAAGATGAATATAACCCTAGTGGGAATGCGCCAATTATTACTTTAGATATGTTAGCTAGTTATATTAGATTTATGCGGCGATTTATTCGTACTCAAGTTCAACCATTTACCAATATCGTTTTACCGACAAATTCTTACTTTTCAGAGAAAACAGAAGTTCATAATAATAAACTTGAAGAGAAAAAAGTAACTCCTATTTCCGTAAATATTTCCGTAGAAAATCAGCCTAGTGATGAAGAAATTATACAAATTATTCGTGATTTAGATAGACATTTAGGCACAGAAAATTACTTGCCAATTTTTCATGTCAGGCAAAAATTACAATCATTACTCACCAGGGATGAGTTAGATCAAGCGTTGTATAGATTGCAACGGAATGATATAATAGAATTAAGTTCTTTACAAGAGGCGATCGCCTATACTCCAGAACAAATTGAAGCCGGTATTCCTCAAAATGTCGGCGGGCCTTTATTCTTCATAATTGTAAATTAATTCCAAATCCAAAAAACTAAGTAGTATAGTGATATAGTGAAATTGTGAATATATAGTAAACAGTGATATAATAAACAGTGGAGTAAAAACCTCCCCAAGTAAAATTAAAACTTAATATATTATAATTCACAAATTTACTATCACTATTGCCAATTCCAAATCATTGCATTTTTTCATCAAATAACTATGGTGTATATAGATCAAATTATTCAACGAGACCCTAATCCTTTTGATGCCGAAACCTTTTGGTCAGGTAACTTTTGGCAAGAGGAACAAGATCCAAACTTAACAGTAGTTTCAATTCATCGAGATGTAGTAGTAGAAATACAAGATTGGCTAAATCAAGTCGCGATCGATAATCGGACTCGGACTTTAATGTTAGAAGGTGAAACAGGTTCAGGAAAAAGTTATCTTTTAGGCAGATTAAAAAGAATTTTTAACTGTAAAGCCTTTTTTGTTTATATTGAACCATTTACCGCAAGTGATTATATTTGGCGGCATATTTTACGCTATACCGTTGATAGTTTATTAGAAATACCAGAAGGATATAATGAATCGCAATTATTACTATGGTTAAAAGGTTTATCCGCATTTGAAAATCGCAATTTTTTAGATGTATTAAGAGGAGAAAGACAAGCGTTTATACGAAATATTAGCGGTAATTATCCGGCGGGAATTTATAACGCCGCCGAATTTTTTGGAGTTTTATACGATTTAACTAATCCGAAAATATATCGTTTAGCTTGCGAGTGGCTACGGGGGGATGATTTAGACGAAGAAAGTTTAAAAATACTAAAAGTACAAAATTCGATCGAAACCGAAGATGCTGCCCAAAAAATGTTAGCTAATTTTGGCAGAATTTCCGCAGAAACAGTGCCAATAGTTCTATGTTTTGACCAATTAGATAATATTGCCCGCACACCAGAAGGACAAATAGATTTACAAACATTATTTAGCGTAAATTCAATTATTCACAATCAAAAATTAAAAAATTTTTTGGTAATTATTAGTATTATCACAGACACTTGGCGACAAAATCTGAATCGAATTCAACCCACAGATAAAGACAGAATAGACGCCAACATTAAACTTAAGCAAATCACCATAGATCAAGCTGAGGAACTATGGATAAGTCGCCTTTATCCCTTACATAAACAAGCCTATCCATTACCCAGTACAAATTTATATCCTTTAAGCAGACAAATTTTAGAAGAAAATTTCCCTGGGGGTAAAACCAAACCCCGTAACGTATTAATGTTAGGTCGGCAGGTTTTCCAGGAACATAAAATAGGCTTAATCCGAAATGATGAAGATAACATTAATAATCAAAAAGCCACAATTCTGCAAGCAGAATTAGTTACCGATTCCTTAGCAGCATTTAAATTAGTATGGCTGCGGAAATTTAGTCAAATTCAAGAAAGAATAATTCGAGTACGTCAGCTTGCCTCGCCAGAATTAATTCAAATGCTGGCAGAAGCTTTAGCAGCATTACAAGTACAAGGAATTCAACCCCGGCTGTTACCAAGTAGAACCTACACCAGTTATTCTATTAGTTATTTACAAAAAGGTCAGGAATCGCAACGAATCGGGGTAGTGTGGACAGAAGATTTAAACATGACAAAATTTTGTAACTTAATGAAAGTTTGTCAAGAAATGCTAGATGAAAATCTCTGTCAAAATCTCTACCTAATTAGGTATGAAGGAGTCGGAACACCAAGCAATATGGGTTATAAACTCTACGGTCAAATTTTCCAAGATTCTCCTCACCATCATATTATACCCGATATTAATTCCGTACATTATTTAGCCACTTATCACAGTTTAGTTAATGATGCTTATTCCGGGGATTTAGTCGTAGGCGATCGCACTCCCGATTTAAAAGAATTAGAAAACTTAATTCGCGAATCTAAGCTGTTACAAGAGTGTCGATTATTACAAGATTTAGGGATATTTCCTGCTACCACAACACCACAAAAAACCGAAATAGATTGGCGTAGTAATGTGGAAGACTTTTTAGTTAATCGCATAGTCAATCAAAAATGTATTGCCCGTCAACGTTTAACCCAGGAAGCTATTAACCAATTTTCCCAAGCTGACGAAGCAGAAGTACATCAAATTATCTTACAACTCTGTCAACAAAAGCATAATTTTCATGTGCATAATCCCGAAGCTAAACCAGAAGAACAGCTTATAGTCGTAACAGCAGATAAGTAAATAATTTCTTGATGTCAAAATATCCTAATAAAAGATATAAATAAAGATGTTTTGACATCTAAATATGTCGCAAAAAACACCTATCATCTCATATTTAGCTAGTCCCTGGCTGAGAAAAGCAAAAACTGGAGTAATTTTTTATGTTTACATCAACATCTATAGACGAAATAATTAAACGAGAAGTTAATCCTTTTGATTCAACTACATTTAGACCAGGGAATTTTTGGGAAGAACATCAGGAAACTGCTTTAACAGTAGATTCTATCCATCAAGATGTCGTAAATCAAATAGCAGAAACGCTAGATATGGTGGTAAAAGATAATCGGACTCGGACTATTTTACTGGCGGGAGATTCAGGGTCAGGAAAAAGTTATCTTTTAGGTAGATTAAAACGTAATTTTAATTCCCAGGCTTTTTTTGCTTATATAGGACCTTGGCCGGAAAGTGGTTTTATTTGGCGGCATACTTTACGCAATACTGTAGATAGTTTAATGTATGTACCAGATAATCAACAACAATCTCAAATGATGCTATGGCTAAAAAGCTTATCTATATTGCGCGATCGCACTATTATGGATATGCTATTAAGCGAACGCAAAATATTTATTAATAATCTAAAAAATACCTATCCTACAGGAATTTATAACCCCAATGAATTCTTCGGAGTTTTATATGATTTAATGAATCCAGATTTATCTCAATTAGCTTGTGAATGGTTAAAAGGAGATGATTTAGACGAAGAAAGCTTAAAAGCATTGCGAGTAAAAAGGGCTGTTGATTCCGAAGAAACTGCCCAAAAAATGTTAGCTAATTTTGGCAGAATTTCTGCTGCTACATATCCGATTGTACTATGTTTTGATAATTTAGATAATATCGATCGCGCCCTAGACGGTTTTATTAATCTGCAAGCCTTATTTACTCTTAATTCTATTATCCATAATCAAAAATTAAAAAACTTCTTAATAATTATTAGTATTGTCACCAATACTTGGAAACTCAATTCTAAACGTATCCAAGCCGCCGATGTAGCGAGAATTGATTTACCAATTCGTTTAGAACATATCAATTTAGACCAAGCAGAATCCCTGTGGGCTAATCGACTTTATCCCCTCTACAAACAAGCAAAAATCAAACCTCCTACAGCTATCTATCCTTTAAATAGACAAAATTTAGAAGAAAATTTTGCCGGAGGAAAAACACGCCCTCGCTACGTTTTAATGTTAGGCAGGCAGTTATTTCAAGAAGTTAAAAATAAAATTATTACTACCGAAATATTGCCAGAATATAACCTTAATATTTCCGAAAATATCACCCACATAGATACAATGGCAGCCTTTCAATTATTATGGGTAAAAGAATTTGATAAAAGTCAGCAAAAAATCAATCGCATTCGTCAGTTTTCCGCGCCAGAATTAATAAATATGTTGCGAGAAGCATTAGCAGCTTTGCAAATACAGGGCATTCAACCCCGACTGTTACCTAGTCCTACCTATGCAAGTTATTCTCTAGGATATCATTTACCTAATCAGTTAGGTAGAATAGGAATAGCTTGGTTAGAAGAACCAAATTTAGTAAGTTTTTATCATTTTATGAAATCTTGTCAAAAAGCCATTAAACAAGATTTATGTCAAACTTTATATTTATTGCGATCGGAAAGTCTTGGTAAACCTAATAATCAGGGGTATAAAATTTATACACAAATTTTTCAAAATACCCACCATCGCCATTTAATTACTGATATAAACTCTCTCCATTACTTAGCAACTTATCATACCTTAGTAAATGCAGCTTGCGCGGGAGAGTTAATTATTGGCGATCGCACACCAGAATTAAAAGATTTACAAGCAATTATTCGCAAATCAAAAATTTTGCATAATTGTAATTTATTACAAAATTTAGGAGTATTTACAGGGGCAATTCGTAATGATATCAAACCGGAAATTATAGATAATAATGCCCAAATCATTAAAGAAATCAAAGAATTTTTATTAGCTTTAGTGAAAACTCAACAAATTATGGGGCATCAGATCTTAATTGAAAATGCGATCGAGCAATTTTCCCAAGTAAATAAAATCCAAATAGAACAAATAATTAACCAGCTTTGTCAAGAAAA
>CAWUOF010000269.1:0-6224 GCA_963923765.1 uncultured bacterium
TTATTGGGAAAATTTAAAATAAAGTTATTATATAAAAATACAAAAAAACAAGCGATCGCTTTTTTGGGAAGAGCGATCGCACCAATAATTCCAGCAATTCAATTAGGAAACTTATTTAGCAGAAATTCCCGAAATAACTGCTAATTCACTTTCCAATATTTTGGGTGCTACAAATCCTTGAGCATAAATTTGAGGATTTTCGGTAGCAATTTGAGTGTAGGAGTGACGAACATCAGCATTGATAGCTACAGTCTTAGCATCATACATTTGGGTAGCTAATTTTGGATACAAACCAATACCGGTAATTAGCACTAGAAAAGATATAGCGATGAATACTTCCCTAGGACTAGCATCATTATATTTAGCTTCGCTAGGCAAAACGCAACTTGTACCAAAGCAAACTGGCTCTCTGTCTAAGGGATTTGGTAATGATTTTTCCTCGCCAATTATACAAACTGGTGCTTGTTCAGAACCATAAAATAATTGACGCAGCATTGACAGTAAGTAAATAGGAGTAAGGATAACTCCAACTGCGGCTAGGAAAACTGCAACTGTACGGAATGTAGAAGTATAGATATCGCTACTTGTGACACCGACAAATACAGATAGTTCACTAGCAAAACCGCTCATGCCTGGAAGGGCTAGAGATGCCATTGCAGCGGCAGTAAATAGAGCAAATACTTTTGGCATAGCTTTGCCAATATCGCCCATTTCATTTAATGCCAGAGTATGAGTGCGATCGTAGGTAACACCTGCTAGGAAGAATAAAACTGATGCAATTAAACCATGAGAAATCATCTGTAATAGTGCACCGCTAACTCCCAAATCTGTGTAGGATGCAATACCGAGTAGTACAAATCCCATGTGGGAAACTGAGGAATAGGCAAGACGGCGCTTCATGTTGGATTGACCAAAGGAAGTTAAACCGCCATAGATAATATTGACTACACCGAGAATGATTAAAATAGGTGCAAAGTAAACATGGGCATCAGACAAGATTTCCATATTCAGGCGAATCAGTCCGTAGCCGCCCATTTTTAATAGTACACCAGCTAAAATCATTGATACAGGAGCAGAAGCTTCGCCGTGAGCATCTGGCAACCAGGTATGCATCGGGAAAACGGCTAGTTTGACACCGAAGGCAATTAATAATCCCGCGTATAGTAGTAATTCTAAAGTTAGGGGATAATCTTTCATGCCCAGGGCAACCATATCAAAGGTGAAGTTGTTGCCATAAAAGGCCATTCCTAGCCCAGCTATGAGAATAAATACAGAAGCTGCTGCGGTATATATGATAAATTTTGTAGCTGCGTAGCGCCGTTTAGGGCCACCCCAGATGGAGATTAGTAAATAAACGGGAACGAGTTCTAATTCCCAAATAATGAATAGCAGAAGAATATCTTGGGCAATAAATACGCCTATCTGTGCTGAGTACAATAGCAGCATCAGAAAATAAAATAGGCGTGGTTTGCGATCTACTTGCCACGCTGAAAATATTGCCAGTGTTGTTACGAATCCTGCTAAAAGTACCAGGGGAGCAGATAGGCCATCAACTGATACTGACCAGTTTAATCCTATTTCTGATATCCAGGTGTATTTGTCTGCTAATTGAAAATTAGTGTTGCTGGCGTCGTAATTTTTCCAGAAGACAAAAGACATTAGGACTAAATCGGCGATCGCTACGCCCAGGGCGTACCAACGTACCGTTTTGCCTTCTTTATCGGGCAGGATGGGAATAATAAAGGCTGCAACCAGAGGTAGTAGAACTATCGCGGTTAGCCAGGGAAATTGATCCGCTATCATAGAAATGAGAAAAAATACTTATTTGTTTTTATTGTACTAAACTTTGTAACGTTTTTTTACGAATTTTACATATCTGTACACAATTTTTTTAGATTTTATATATAGATATTTATCTATTATTTAATGCAATTAATAATCTTATACATAATAAATAATACCTAGAAAAGATAAAAATTGTATTTTTTAATACTAAAATCCAGAGATATCGACCATAAAAAATTTTTTCTATATTAGAAAAACATAAAATAATCTGTATTTTTGAATACAGAAATTATATAAATTTTGTAATTATGGCAATTATCCCATAAGTCCAATTTTGCCATCCAATACTTTATGTAAAGTTATATGAATTTTTTTCTGAGTTATTGACATTATTTTGCAAAAAACCTATGGTTATTGAGGATTTATTGCAAGTAGTTATCAAGAAAGACAGTAAAATTATCGATCGCGAGGATAGTAAATAATAATGAATAACACATTAAACTTCAACACCAGTAAAGCTTTTGCCATATTACTAGGTTTATCCTTGGGTATATCTGGATGCGGGACACAAGCCAACACCCAAACCTCGGTATCATCCCAGGTAACACCCCAAACTGTCCCACCTGCTCAAACTGAACAAGCAGCAATACAGCCTAATCAAAATTCCCTAACTCGCCTAAAAATTGCCTTTCCCAGTCGTAAAGACAGTACAGATTTACAAAGAAAAGCTGATACTGTAGCTAAATTTCTTGCTAGTGATTTGGGAATACCTGTAGAAGCAATAGTTTCCGATGAAACTGCTGCCGTAGAAGCCTTAAAAGCCGATCGAGTTGATGTTGCTTTCTTAAGCACTCGCCCCGCTTTAAAAGCTGAACAGTTAGCCAATTCTAAATTATATTTAGCGGAAGTTCGTAATAATTATTCCGGCGGATATACTTATAAATCTATAATTGTCGTTCCCAAAGATAGCCCTTTACAGCCAAAAGATAACCCGAAAGAAACCCTAGCCCAACTGCAAGGTAAAAAGATGACTTTTACCTCGCCTTCTTCCGGTTCTGGATTTATATTTCCTGTCGGGGAATTAGTAAAATTAGGATTAGTTCCTAACCGAGATTCTCTAAATAAATTTTTTAGTCAAGTTAGCTATGGTGATGGTTATAGCGGAGCCTTAAAAGCGGTTTTGCGCGGTCAATCTGATGTGGCGGCTGTGTCTGAATATGCTTTGAATACTCCCTATATTACGGAGGAAGAAGTTAAACAATTACGAGTATTACACGCTATTGAAGGTGTACCTGCTCATGGGGTAGTAATTGATGATGATGTTCCTACCCAGATGCGGGAAAAAATTATTAATGCCATGTTAAAGTTAAATCAGCCTGAAAATAATCAAATGCTGCGAGAACTTTATAATTCTACGGAATTGGTAAAGGTAGATGGTGATAAACATTTACAACCAATGCGAACTGCTTTAAAAGATGCGGGTATGGAACCGTAAAATATTTTTAAATAACTAATAGTTAATAATGATTAATTGGCTATTAGTTATAATTACAAATTGTAGTAATTTTCTAGCTTAAACTAATAATGAGTGTAGAATTTTGTAACTTAGAGACTGCTTATCTATCTTCCCTAAATCGCCCGATTTTACAAGGGGTTAACTGTTGTATTAATCCAGGGGAATTTGTAGGATTGTTAGGTTTAAATGGGGCGGGTAAGTCTACGCTGTTGCGTTCTTTAATCGGTTTAGTGCCGGTGCAAAGGGGAGAAATTCGGATTAATGGGGAGACACTTAATAGCCGTAGTTTGTCACGAATTAGGCAGGAAGTGGGGATGATATTTCAAGGGGGAGGTTTGATTCGACAATTGTCAGCTTTGGATAATGTTTTATGTGGGTTGTTGGGGAGGTTATCTCCTTGGGAAACTTTATGGGGTTTTAGTAAAGGCGATCGACGTTTAGCGATCGATTTGTTGACTAGGTTAGGATTAAAAGAGCATATTTATCAAAAAACTGGTAATCTGAGTGGCGGACAACAACAAAGGGTAGCGATCGCCCGCGCTTTAATTCAATCTCCCCAAATACTTTTAGCCGATGAACCTACAGCCGGCTTAGATGTAATGGCAGCACAACAAGTTATGGATATTCTTGCCAAATTACATCGAAATGAAGGTATGACAGTAGTTACTGTTTTGCATGATATTGGCATGGCTAGTTCATATTGTGAACGAGTAATTGTTCTGAATGCGGGTTGTGTAGTTTATGATGGAGATTGTCAAAATTTGCAAACTCGTTTTGCTGAATTAAGTAAACTTTCCACCTGATGAAAAAAAATTTGTTGATTGTTTGGAGAAATTACACCTGGGTTAGTCGTCTGTTGTTAATTTTGGGTGTAATTTTGGTTTATGCCTGGGCTTGGCAAGGTCTAAAAGTTGATTTTCAATTGTTACAAAATAGTTGGCCTCATATTACGGATTTTTTATATCGGTTATGGCCTCCTAATTTTACAGTTGTAAATGTAGCGATCGCGGCATTAATTGAAACTATCCAGATGTCGATATGGGGAACTACGATCGGGGCGTTGATTTCCCTACCTATTGCGGTAGCTAGTGCCAGGAATATTGCCCCGAAATCTTTGCAATTATTAGCTAATTTGTTACAAAATGCGGTGCGATCGGTTCCTTCAATTGTTTTAGGATTATTTTTTGTCGCCGCTACTGGACTTGGTGCCCCGGCAGGAACTTTAGCCCTAAGTATTTATACTATTGGTTATCTTGCTAAATTTTATCAACAAGCTATTGAAGCAGTAGATTCCCGTTCCATTGAAGCTTTGCAAGTCACTGGGGCATCTTGGCTGCAAATTGCCCAATATGGCATTTTACCCCAAGTTCTACCCTTGGGTTTAGGTTACACTTTATGGATGTTTGAATACAATATTCGCGCCGCTTCTGTATTAGGAGTTGTTGGGGCAGGTGGTATTGGATTTGAATTGGTTAGTTATATTCGCGGTTTTGAATATACTAAAGCTACAACTATGATGCTGGTGTTGTTAGTAGTAGTAACAGGAATTGATGCTATTAGCAGCAAATTACGTCAACGTTTAGAAAAAATATAACTTGATTTTAATATGTTTTTTTAGGTTATAATTATCTTAACCAGTTTGATTAGTTTATTAACAAAATTTTTTTCAAATATCATCAGCTTTTTTATTTTCAATAATTAGTAGGTGTTTGATATAATTCCGGTTTATTTGGTATTTTATTTTAACACCGTATTTTGACAGTTTCGACTGATAAAACTGTTACCTGTTGGATTTTTTCCGTTTATTAACCTGATTATTAACTGCTATTTAATATCACAAGAGTACCTAAAAATAGAGCCTCTTTCTACAAAAAGAAAGAGGCTATGTATCGCCAAAATTAAACGAGAATATTAAGTAAAACAGTCAACTAATTTTAGTAAATATTAGTTGGGGCAAACCACTTTGCCATTAGAATTTTTGACAATTGTACCTTCTTGACCATCAATGAGAATACTATTACTAGTTAAAGTTCTGACGAGACGAGGCTTTTGTTTTAAACAAGCTGTAACTTTTTGTTGCCAGTCAGTAAGTTTTAAGTTTTGATCAGTGATGGGCGTGTTAGTTTTAATCGAGGCATTTTTACCAATTTCGGTATAAAGTGGATAAGAAAAGCGCATTGGTAAAGTGCGATCGACAGGATTGCCAATAATTGCTTGACGTGGGCCGATAAATTCCTGGCCGCCCAGAGTCATTTCCTTGTAGTCTACTTGGATAGTATGGGAACTAGTGGCTTTTTGAGCAAAAGCAGGTAAAGGTAGTGCAACTGCTAGTAAAGTGCCCAAGCACATAAGTTTAGATAATTTCATTTCGTCTCCTCAATGGCCATTATGTGATCGAGTTTACTCTATTTTTGCCTAGAGTAACTGCTATGAGAAAATAACAAATTTTTGCAAAAATAGCAATTTTTATCATATCCAGAATTTAACATAACTATTTTAATCATAATTTCCTAAGTAAAATTTTAAAATAGATATCGGGTCAAAAATCTTGAATCTTGATACAAAACTTTATATATTGAATTATACTAATAGTTAAATAATATTTTTTTAACACAAAATATTTTATTTAAATTAATGAACATACCTAATTTTTTGACCCATAGGCAAATAGCGAAATTTATCTATTTTTACCCTTGCTGGCGGAATAGATATCAATTGTTATCATATTAAATTAAATATGTAATTAAACTAATATAGATTTTTCTTTTTATGGTATTACAATTTTTATTAATTAATTGATATAGCTTGAAATGCATTTTAAAAAACTTATATAATAAATTTATTGTCCATATTAATTAATAGATATCTAAAATAGACTTCTTGCGAAAGTCAGGCAAGAGGCTTTCTTGCAAGAGGCAAAAGC
>CAWUOF010000270.1:0-6215 GCA_963923765.1 uncultured bacterium
CTCCAGTAGTGGTGGCTTTAAATGAAGTAAACCGAGTTTTTGCATACCCACAAATAGCTCAAGAATTTTTGCCATTGTTGCGATCGTGGCATGAAGAAGCCAAACAAAATGATATTTTGCAAAAATTGCGATTAATTGTAGTACACTCTACAGAAATATATATTTCTTTAAATATCAATCAATCTCCTTTTAATGTCGGTTTACCGATTAAATTACCAGAATTTACCCCAGAGCAATTACAAGATTTAGCCACAAGACATGGACTAGATTGGACGGAAAAAGAAACACAACAATTAATAAAAATGGTCGGAGGACATCCCTATTTAGTGAGAATAGCTTTTTATTATCTAAGTCAGCAAAAAATGCCCCTAGATGAATTATTAGAAACTGCTCCCACCTTGACCGGAATTTATAGCGATATTTTACGAGGACATTTAGCAAAAATATTGAAATATCCGGAATTATTGTCAGCCATTAAACAACTTATTACTAATGAAAGTGTGCAATTAAAACCCATCATTGCCTATCAATTAGAAAGTATGGGTTTAGTAAAATTGGATGGGAATAATTCTATTATATCTTGCGATTTATATCGCTTGTATTTTGCCACGCAAAACTTAGAAAAAAATAATGAGTTTTCCGAGATGATTAATCGTTTACAAAAAAGTAATGAAGAATTGTATCGTTTATGTCATTTAGATGAACTTACCCAACTGGCAAATCGACGACAATTTGACCACAGATTAAAAGAAGAATGGCAAAGATTAGCGCGGACAATGGAACCTTTAGCACTAATTTTATGTGATATTGATCATTTTAAAATATATAATGATGAGTATGGACATCAAGCAGGCGATAAATGTTTACAACAAGTGGCAAAAGCTATTCAATCATCCGCACAGAATATTAATTATTTAGTCGGACGTTATGGGGGTGAAGAATTTGCAATAATTTTACCCAATACAGAAGCTTTTCGGGCGGTTTATATTGCGGAAAAAATTCGGGAAAAAGTAAAAGAATTAGAAATTAAACACCATCCTACACAAATAGCAAATTTGCCAAATGCCATCATTACTATTAGTTTAGGAATTGCCTGTACAATTCCTGATTTAAAAGATTCTTCATCTATTTTAGTGTTTGAAGCTGACCAAGCCCTGTATCGATCGAAAAGAGATGGACGCGATCGCATTTCTATTAGTCCAAATTTAGATTATGGTTTATTAGATTAAAATTTAATAATAATAAATTAGCTAATAATGAATTACCAATATCAAGTCGGCGGTAGTCTCAGCAAAGATGCACCTACCTATATTGTGCGTCAAGCTGACTCAGAAATATATGAAGCTTTAAAAAATGGTGAATTTTGTTATGTTTTAAATTCTCGACAAATGGGTAAATCTTCTCTTTTGGTAAAAACAATGTATCGACTAAAAGAGGCGGGATTTAATTGCACTACGATCGACATGACTCAAATAGGCAGTGAAGACATTACACCTGCCCAATGGTATAAAGGAATAGTTGCCGATCTATGGCGCAGCTTGAAATTATTAGGCAAAATGAACTTAAAAAATTGGTGGAAAGAAGAGGAAGAAGTTTCTGTAATTAAAAGATTAAGTAATTTTATAGATGATTTATTAAAAGTATATTTTCCCCAGCAAAAATTAGTGATTTTTGTAGATGAAATAGATAGTATTCTAAGTTTAAAATTTCCAGTAGATGATTTTTTTGCTTTGATTCGTTATTGTTATAATCAAAGGGCGATCGACCCAGAATATAATCGCCTTACTTTTGCTATTTTTGGTGTAGCTACTCCTTCCGATTTAATTATTGATAAAAATCGCACTCCATTTAATATTGGCAGGGCGATCGAACTGTATGGGGTAAAATTTAACGAAGCACAACCCCTGATAGAAGGATTAGCAACTTATATAGATAATGCGTCATTTGTATTAAAAGAAATATTAAATTGGACGAATGGACAACCATTTTTAACCCAAAAAATTTGTTATTTATTACAGCAAATAGCCCAGCAAGAAACTGCCCACAATAAACTCACAATACCACCTGGAATGGAGGCATTTTGGGTTGAGTCGTTAATCCAATCAAATATCATTCACAATTGGGAATCTAAAGATGAACCCGAACATTTAAGAACCATACGCGATCGCCTTAATTATAATCAACAACACCAAGGCAGAATATTAGGAATTTATCAGCAAATTATCCAAGGTGTAGAAATTTTATCTAACGATAGTCAAGAACATACAGAGTTAATTTTATCAGGATTAGTTATCAAAAATCAAGGTCATTTACAAGTCAAAAATAAAATTTATGCCCAAGTATTTAATTACCAGTGGGTAGCATCAGAATTAGGTCAATTACGCCCCTATTCCCAAACCTTTGATGCTTGGATAGAATCTCAGCAAACCGATGAATCTCGACTATTACGAGGACAAGCATTAAAAGATGCTCAAACTTGGTCACAAGGAAAAAGTTTAAGTGATTTAGACTATCAATTTTTAGCAGCTTCCGTTGAGATTGACAAACAAGAAATGCAACGCTATTTAGAAGCTGAACGTACTAAAGCTGTAGAATTACAATTAACAGAACAAAAACAAAAATATACATTACAAAAATTATTTTTAGGAGCCATTACTACTGGGTTTTTAATATCATCTGGCTTGGGAATATTCGCTTTTGTCCAATACCGAGAAGCCAAGATTAGTGAAATTAAAGCCTTAGCATCATCTTCTAAAGGATTATTTACTTACCATCGGCAATTAGATGCCATGATTGACGCAATTAAAGCTAAAACTAAATTACAAACTTTGGTTAATGTAGATACTGAAACCACCGAAAATGTCAACAATGCTTTAAAACAAACTGTTTATAATAATAACGAATATAATCGTTTAATCGGTCATCATAGCGGCGTGATGAGTGTAGCAATTAGTAGCGATGATAAATTAATTGCCACAGGTAGTAGCGATCGAACCGTTAAAATTTGGCAACGAGATGGCAAACTATTACACACTTTACCCCATACCGGCACAGTATCTCACCTTGCGTTTAGTTCTGATAGTCAAATGGTGGTTTCAGGTAGTTTAGATGGTAATATTAACCTATGGCGCATTGATGGCACTTTAATTAAAACTATTCCAGCCCATAAACATCCTATTTGGGGAATTGCTATCAGTCCTGATGGTAAATTAATTGCCTCAGCTAGTGCAGATAAAACCGTAAAATTATGGCAGCTTGATGGTACCCTCTGGAAAACTTTAACCGGACATCAATTAGCCGCTTGGACTGTAGCTTTTAGTCCAGATAGTCAAATAATTGCTTCCGCAGGAACAGATAAAACTATTAAACTTTGGAGTGTTAATGGTAACTTACTCAAAACTCTCAATGAACATAAGGAATCTATTTTAAGGGTGGCATTTTGTTCGCCCAATAATTTATTAGTATCTGTGAGTCGCGATCGTACTATTAAACTATGGAAAATAGATGGTACTTTAATCAAAACCCTGCAAACTAATGAACCTATTTTATCTGTTGCTTGTCAGGGAGAATTTATTGCCACCGCAGGCAATGATAAGCAAGTAAAAATTTGGAAAATTGATGGAACTTTTGTTAGAAATTTTAAAATACATCGTACCGTTATTAGAGATGTAGCACTAAATCGTGATGGGTTGATAGTTGCTTCTGTTAGTGATGATGGTGTTGTTAAACTCTGGCAACACAATAAATATTTAGTCCAGCCTCTCTATGGTCATCAAGATACTATTTGGAAAATTGCTACTAGTAATGATGGGAAATGGTTCGCTAGTGTCAGTTTAGATAATACCCTGAAATTATGGCATTCTGATGGTACATTATCACAAAATATCGAACAACCCCAGGCTGGTTTTCGTGGTGTAGTGTTTAGTCCAGATAGTAAATTGATGGTGACAGGAAATACTAAAAGTAATATTCAAATTTGGGATATAGGTAATGCCAATAATTCCCAGATTAAATTATTGCAAACCTTCAGGGGACATACTGCTGTTATTTATGGCTTGGCAATTTCTCCCGATGGTAAAACCCTAGCTTCAGCAGGAGATGACCAAACTATTAAAATCTGGAATTTAGCAGATGGTAAACTATTACAAAGTATTCCAGCCCAAAAAGAAAGAATTTGGGAATTAGCTTTTAGTCCTGATGGTAAAATTTTAGCCTCTGCTAGTCTCGATGGTACATTAAAAATTTGGCAAGCTAATGGTGAATTATTGACAACATTAACAGATCACAAAGGCGGAGTTTTAGGAGCTGCTATTAGTCCCCAAGGAAATTTAATTGCTTCTGCTAGTTTAGATGATACTTTAAAGCTTTGGACAATGGATGGAAAATTATTAAAATCCATTAAGGCAAATACTCGTGGTTTAACGCGAGTGGCTTTTAGTCCTGATGGTAAAACAATTGCCGCAGGTGGTATTGATAATAATGTGAAAATATGGGATTTAAATGGAAATTTGTTACATAATTTACTCGGACATCAAGGTACAGTAACTACTGTTGCTTTTACTCCTGATGGTAATTTTGTCGCTTCTGCTGGAGATGATGCTACTGTGACGTTATGGGATTTAAAACAAATTCGGAATTTAAATGAATTAGAGTATGCTTGCAACTGGGTAAAAGATTATTTACAAACCAATATTGAAGTACAAGATAAAGATAAAAATATTTGTGATAATATCAAGAAATAATTAGCAATAAATCCGAAAATTATCGATCGCACTTAGCCGACTGATACCAAGGATAATTAATACTAATATTAGTAATATCTGCATTAGGGGCGATCGCCAATAAATTAACCCTACCTTCCTGATTAATTTCCCAGCCTTTTGCCTCAATAATTGGCAAATAATTACTATTTATCGATAAACTTTGTACTTTTCTATTTATATTAGTAATTATCCGGGGTTTATCTCCTATATTTTCCGATGGTAATTGACGTAGATCTTGCCAAACAAAATGACCGCGTAAAATTTGATTAGGATTTTCTGGCAAGCCACCTCGCCCAGTAACTAAAAAGCGATCGCCCCTATCTACATTACATTTTTGTACAATTTGATTACTAATATCCGTAAATTTTTCTGGCAAATTAACTACTCCCGCCGCCGTCTTAACATCAGGAGTATTAATTTTTACTGTACCACTCAAAGCCGGAGTACCACCAGTAGCAGTAATATCACTTTCTGGAGTTAAAATAGGGCGATATTCTGTACCAAAAATCCCCTGGGAACTCAAATTAACTCGCCCGCCCCTAGACTCCTGGGAATTAGCACTAATATCACTATTTTCCAATGCCACTAAAGTCTTAGAATTAATATTAATATTTCCCCCCGTAGCATTACCACTAGCATTAGTAGTAATTAAACTACCATTTCGTAACTGCATATCCACCGCATCAATATTAATATTCCCCTGCTTACCTTCCACAGTATTAGCACTCAAAAAACCTCTATTTTGCCGAATTTTATCAGCAAAAATGGTTAAATTTCCGGCTTCCCCCCCTTGATTAGCACTTACTGAAATTTTACCCCCATCATTAACTAATAATTTTCCCGTTGTAATTGTTAAATTACCCGCATTACCTTTATCTAAGGAACTTGTAAATAAACCACTTGGGAAAAACTGCCCCGAATCATCCTTTACATAAGTACCATTTTTCAAATTAACAGCAGGAGAAGCACCATTTAATTCAATATTATTAGCATTAATAATAATATTTCCTCCCTGACTACCGCTAAAAGTTCCTGTGGAAATTTGCCCGCCGTCTTTAATTATCAAATTACTTGTATTAATGATTAAATTTCCACCTTTACCCTCTCCATTAGTATCAGCAGATAAAAAACTCGGCGCACCATTTACTGCCACACCAGAAAGTTCTATACTATTAGCTGTAATTTTTACTGCTCCACCATTACCAAACCCGGATGTACTTACTCCTATACGTGCGCCATTCGCTAACAATAATGTATTAGTTTCTATGGTTAATTCACCACCTTTACCCGTAGCACCTGCTTCCACAGAAGCCGCTAAAATACTAGCAAATCTACCAGATGATGAAGTACCTATAATTTCTATATTATTAGCTTTTATTGTTAAATTACCAGCATCTGCCTTACCTTGAGTAAAAGTTAATATTTGCGCTCCATTATTTAATAATAACTTAC
>CAWUOF010000271.1:0-6174 GCA_963923765.1 uncultured bacterium
TTTCGCTTGTAAATGTTCACTCCCACGCTGAAAACAGGATAAAGCAATATTGAGAAAATTGGTTTCGCCTAATTCTTGTAATAATTCATTCAGAAAATTGACAAAATCAGTATCTTCTGGCAATAAATTTTTGCTAATTTCAGTAAGAAAATCGGCACTTGAAAAACCAAGTTTCTGTGTATAAGAAACCAGGTTTCTTTGTTTTAGCCAAGTTTCCATGATTTTTTCTACTTGTTCGGGAAAACTATAACGATAGGGAAGATTTTGGAGAATTTTTGCCCATTCTAAACGTAATTCTACCATAATTGCTGGTTCTGTTTGCTCTAAGGCATCAAAGAGAGCATGACAATAGTTAATCACCGCTTTAGTTAAATGAAAACGCTCCTCTTCTGGAAGGTTTACCTCTTCAAATAAATCTGGTAATAGACTAGGTAAGAAAGGCAATTGACGATTTGCTGCATAAATGAGGAAATATTCATCAATCACCATTCCTACATGAATACAGTGTAAAATTTCCATGTAATTAATAAATGTTTCTTTACTACGGCGACTAAATTCATTTCGATCATAATCGCTTTGGATTTGTCGCCCTTCATTCTGCCATTTTTTGAGGATATTTTGGGAAATTTCGCTAATAGCATCTTGCCAACGAAATTTACGCACTACGGTTTCAAACCTGGCATCATCAAAATCATTGCTCCAAAAACCGATATTAATGTTAAAAAATGATTCTTCTACTTCGGTTTCTAAAACGATGACAGGAATGGTATGTAATTCGCTAAAAATTTGGTGAACGGCTGATTCAGCACGGCGGTTTTTTATCACCCATTCCCCCGCCATAAATTTAATGGGGCGTGAGGAAAGGGTATATTGTTTAAACATATCCCGTAAAGCGCTAGAAACTATAACCTCGATCATCGGAAATTGATTAGCAGAGGTATTAGGGGCAGGATCGTAGGTTAAGACAGGAGGCGAAAAGAAAACGATTAAGGGTATTTCTGGTAGATTTTCAAAGGTTTGGCGGAGGTCATCAGCTATGGAAAAAAAAGGGTTATTGCGATCGCGTTTGCTATCATCTCGGTTTTGTTTGTCTCGTTGACGGTTAATTTGGGCGTTAAGTAGGGTAATTTCCAGGGAAAATAGGCGATCGGTTGCGGTTTTCCAGCGTTGAAAAGCGATACTATCAGCTTGGAGTGCGATTTGTATTTCTGCTTTGAATTTCTCGATACTTTGAGTAAATTCTTGTTGTTTTTCAGCTTCTAATGTGTTAAAAGCTTGACGCATTTTTTCTTCTTTTAGCAGGGTTTCTGCTGCAATTTCTTTGAGTTTAAGGCTAAATTCTTTGTCTTCTTGACGCTCTTTTGCTCTTACTGTTTGACGCATCATTTCCATATTAGCGTCAAATTCCATACGTTTAAGACCAAAATTATAGTTATCAGTGTCTTGCTTTTGGGCTAATTCTATAGATCGGGCTTGAGTGGCGATCTCACGAATTTTATTAATAGCCATTAAAGCAGGATAAGCCTGTTCTGCTAATTTAGTGATACCACCGATAATAGTACCAAAAAAATCCATAAATTAGACTCCTTTTGTGTAATATTAGTAGGTTAATTTGAATAAAATAAAACCCAACATTATTGATCAATCTACTTTTCCAACTAAACTTAATACTCGATCGTATTCTTCTTGATGAATTTGCCATTCCAAACATCAATTTTTTGTTGAAGATTTAACCAAAGTCTATGGCCATTACCCAAGGCTTTACCAATTCAATAAATTGAAATAAACTCATTGAGGCAATTCTGCTAATAAGTCTACATCATCACTATCATAATTAGTCTCATTTCGAGCAACTGAACCAAATAACTCGATATTACTCCTAACTTTTTGAGTTCATCTTCATGGCTGCTCAGAATTTGTAAGACTTCTTCTCGGTTCATAATTAAATTTTTCTCCTGATAATAGTAGGTTTGGCTGAAAGTATAGGGAAAATCCAACCTTTATTTATGGTTTTTAGCATCATAAATATTAATATTTTTACCATAACCTTTGTAAGTGTTACTGCTAATTGTAGAGTAATAATAAATATAAATTTTATTTACGTCACAATGACCGGGAGGCCATTAACCAGGAAAGTTTATACCTAAAATAAACAAAAAAATCCCTCCCCTAATTAGGGGAGGGCAAAAACATTAGACAATTCCTTTAAGTATCTGCATCTTGATCAAGAAACTCGATCGCGATTAAATACACACACTTTACTGCGCCTTAGCTACATCCATGATAGTCTTTAAAGTGGAGCTAGATTCTTCCACCAAAGCGATATCAAGAATAGTCTTGAGAACAGAATCAGGATTCAAACTAATTGAATCAATTCCCAATTCCACTAAGAAGCGAGCAAATTCGGGATAGTCAGAAGGAGCTTGACCGCAAATACCAATCTTGCGACCATGTTTCTTAGCAGAAGCAATAGCTACCTGTACCATCCGTTTGACAGCTTCATTACGTTCGTCAAAGATATGAGCAACTAAAGCCGAGTCACGATCTAAGCCGAGAGTTAATTGTGTTAAGTCATTAGAACCGATGGAGAAGCCATCAAACACTTGAGCAAACTCATCAGCCAGAATTACGTTACTGGGCAATTCGCACATTACATAAACTTGTAAGCTGTTCTTACCGCGTTCCAGACCGTGTTTAGCCATCTCAGACAGCACCTTACGACCTTCTTCGGGAGTGCGGCAGAAAGGAATCATCGGGATAACATTAGTTAAGCCCATTTCATCCCGTACCCGTTTTAAAGCTTTGCATTCTAAACCAAAAGCTTCGCGATATTTCGGATCGTAGTAACGAGAAGCACCACGCCAGCCGATCATCGGGTTTTCTTCCTTGGGTTCAAATTGCTTACCACCCAAGAGATTAGCGTATTCATTGCTCTTGAAGTCAGACATCCGCACCACTACCGGATTAGGATAGAAAGCGGCAGCAATTATGCCAATACCATGAGCTAGTTTGTCGGTAAAGAATTCGGGTTTGTCAGTATAAAGAGCCGTCAGCTTGGCGATTTCTTGCTTGACGCTTTCATCTTCGAGTTCGTTAAACTTAATTAAAGCCAAGGGGTGGCACTTGATATGGTTAGCAATGATGAATTCTAAACGAGCTAAACCAACACCATCACAGGGAATAGAAGCAAAACTGAAAGCTTCTTCTGGGTTGCCCACGTTCATCAAAATCTTGGTGCGAGTGCGGGGCAGATTTTCCAGAGGTGTTTCTTGTACGTTGAAAGGTAACAGACCTTCATAGATCTTACCTTCGTCACCTTCAGAACAACATACCGTTACTTCTTGACCATTTTTTACTACTTGGGTAGCGTCGCCGCAACCGACAATAGCAGGAATACCCATTTCACGAGCAATAATGGCTGCGTGGCAAGTACGTCCGCCTTGGTCAGTGACGATCGCGCTGGCCTTCTTCATAATTGGTTCCCAATCTGGGTCAGTCCGACGGGTAATCAGAACTTCTCCGGGTTGGAATAGATCTATCTTGCTAACATCGAGAATGACGCGAGCTTTACCTTGGCCAATCATTTCTCCCACAGACCGGCCAGTGGATAATACGGCGCTGTGACCTTTGAGTTGATAACTGCGAAGAACGTTACCAGTTTTTTGAGATTGTACTGTTTCTGGACGAGCTTGGACGATAAAGAGTTCGCCGGTAATACCATCTTTTGCCCATTCAATATCCATCGGGCTATCTTTACCGCGTACACTGGAATAGTGATCTTCAATAATACAAGCCCACTCAGCCAGTTTCAAAATTTCTTCATCGTTGATGGCAAATTTACCGCGTTCTTCGACTGGTACACTAATGTTTTTGGTTAGTTTACCGCCGCCAATGTCGTACACCATTTTAATTTCTTTGGTGCCGAGACGCTTGTCGAGAATTGGTTTGTAACCTTGTTTTAGAGTTGGTTTAAATACTAAATATTCGTCGGGGTTAACGGCACCTTGTACGACGTTTTCACCTAAGCCATAAGCTGCGGTAATGAAAGCTGCATTTTTAAAGCCTGTTTCTGTATCGATCGAGAACATCACACCTGAACAAGCTAAGTCGGAACGTACCATTTTTTGTACGCCCACAGACAACGCTACTTCAAAGTGATCAAAACCTTTAATTGTGCGATAGGAAATCGCCCGATCTGTAAAAATAGAAGCAAAGCATTTGTGGCAAGATTCCAAAACGCCTTTTAATCCATGTACGTTTAAGTAGGTTTCTTGTTGTCCGGCAAAACTTGCATCTGGTAAATCTTCTGCGGTAGCTGAAGAACGTACTGCTACGTCTGTATCTGTTCCGTAGCGTTTGCACATTTCTTGATATGCTTTGGTGATTTCATCTTGCAAATCTTGAGGGAATGGCGTGTGCAGCAATAGCGATCGCGCTTCTTTTCCTTTTTCCCGCAGGTTGTTAACGTCTTCTACATCTAAATCTGCGAATAAATCCCGCAGTTTCTTTTCTAATCCACCTGCTTCGATAAAACGACGATAAGCATTAGCAGTTGTCGCAAAACCACCAGGAACGCTAACGCCCTTGGGAGTTAACTGTTTGATCATTTCACCTAGAGAAGCGTTTTTGCCACCTACTAATGGTATATCGGCAATACCAACTTCTTCAAACCACAACAGTAATGCTGTTTCTTTATTTGAATTTACGTTTTCTTGGACCATTTTAAGCCCTTCCTTTCGGATCAAAAATTTATGCTTACTTTGACTGCTTTTTTATTAATTAATGCAGTCTTGCTAATTCCCTCAAGAGGAATTACAGGAAACCCTTTTCAAAGCTTGTTCAAGGTAGTTATTTGGTCATCTTCTCGGCTTGAGCCTCAGATATGATTGGTGCAATCAGTTTACTTACACTATTAGTTTTTGTGTCCCATAAATAGTTAAGTTTTTTTCCCCAATCTTTAATTTACCTTATCCCTACCTGATTTGGATTTCTCCAAAATTTGTTTGAATTAAATGCTGCTTTTCCTGGTTTTTAATCTTTATTATTTACTGGTTATTGCTGTATTTAATTAACAACCTTGGCAAGTAAAATATTAGATTTTCTTCCTAAGATACAGCTTTTGCTTGTTACGGCATTTTTCGGGTTTTTAGACAGTTTTTTTTATTTTTCCTGTTCTTCTCGACTATAGGGTAATTTTTTCTCCATGTCAACTAGAAAAACCCAAGATTTTATTAAATTGATTTGTCGAGAATAAGTAAAAAATATTAAACTTTTACCGAAAATTTCTACAAATTTCAGCAGTATATTTTTTGTACTATTCTCTTGAGAGATTGCCAAGATAGGATTTATTTTGAAAATAGCTACTATCCCTGTAATGAATTCACAAGGGTTTCACCATTTTTTTTCGATATCTTTTCTTGACACGGTGTTATTCTAACTCTAATTTTCATTTTCGAGAAACCTTATTGATCATTTTTAATCTCATCTTTATCTTTTCTCGCAGTTTAACAACTATCCTATTGTTTTAAGTGGTTTTAACAATAGTAGCTTTGTTTTAATTTTTATTTAATTTTTTTGTATAGTAATGTTAATTTCTGGTTCTTCAGCAACGTTTGACTGCTTTATGAATCTGGGTAATTTTTAGGTAATGCATATAGGTAAAGCAATATATCGTATTCCAGATTTGGGGATAGGTAAATATAAGAGTTTTTGGAAATTTTTGTCCCATTTGTGGCTAGTCTATCATTCGGCCACTTAGTTCGATCGTCACATCTATAAACTATAAATTTGAGAATAATTCAAAATTACAAAGAGTCTGGCTATAGTTAAGCAAATATTAATATTTTGCTGCTGCGGTGAGTTAAACCCCGTTCTTTTTATTATTTTTATATTTGACGGTATATATATCCGGTTAAGGATAAGTTAAATTTCTTACCCTTCTATAATTATAGAGAATTAATAATTTTTACTTATGATATACAGTAGTCAAGATTATGTGTGAGAGGGCGATCGAACCTAAATTATCTTTATTGATAAAATGTTAAAAAATTTTTGGGAGTTGGGTAGTCTAGGTTTAAGAGTTGGTGAGGGGCTATTTTTCTCAGCCATAACTCAGGGGCGATCAGTAACACCTAGATTATATTAAGTATTTTAAATCTATGTATAGAATCTATA
>CAWUOF010000272.1:0-6161 GCA_963923765.1 uncultured bacterium
TGGACTATGGCCAAAAATTATAGATATTTGTATAGGCAAAAAATTCTTTTTTTGCAAATATGAGATGCATCCCATTTTAATTACTTAGGAAATGATAGAAAAAACCAGTAGTTTGTCGCAAGGAATTTAGTCATTAACATACAATTTATTATAGCTAAATTCCTTACTGCAAACTTTATGTTTATTTAAGATAATATAATCTGATTATGATCTAATAATATATAGAGATAGGATAAATTAATTATTTTTAAACTAACCCAGATAAGAATAAATTAAAAATCCTAGCTGTATCGAAATTAGATAGTTAGAACAATGCAAATAATATTTCGCGAATACGACCCTTTTGACTTGTGGATTTGGATAGAATTTACTACCGTTGCTTCTCCTGGGGAAAAACAATATGTAGAAGAAGTATTTAACTCCTGGTTTTTCCTGGGAAAATTAGGGGGATTTAATGCCGAAAATATCCAAATTCAAGAAACAGGTTTAGATATTAGTTACATGGAATACGATGAAGAAATGGCAGATAATAGCATGATGGCACTCATGCATAATATGGGAGATTTTGAATATCTAGGCAAGTGGGGTAGATGTTGGTTTGATTTAGGAACTAGCGACGCGATCGCCCTAGACATTCTCATTAACTCTCTTCGACAACTTAGCCAAGAATATGTCAATATAGAAAAATTAATTATCGGCGGAGAAAACGAAGACTGGCCCATAGAAAAAAGTCAGCGTCGTTCCGATATTAACTACGAAGGAAACTAACCCATTAACTATTAACAAATCATTACCTAGTAACACATTAAAACCATGCCCAGTAAACCCGGAGAAATTCGCTTAATTGCTTTAGGACTAATTCAAGATAATTCCCGCATCTTCCTTTCCCAAGGATACGACCCCGTAAAACAACAGACATTTTATCGGGCAATGGGTGGTGGTGTTGACTTTGGAGAAACTAGCTATGATGCCTTAAAAAGAGAATTTCAAGAAGAAATACAAGCCGACTTAACTAATATTCAATATCTCGGCTGTTTAGAAAATATATTTATTTACAATGGCAAACCTGGCCATGAAATAATTCAACTATATAAATGTGATTTTGCAGACCCAAAATTGTATCAAGTAGACAAAATAGATTTTTCTGAAGGACAAAGAAAAAAAATCGCTCTTTGGGTAGAAATAGAAAAGTTTAAATCGGGAGAATTTCAAATATTTCCAGAAGGTTTTCTGAACTATTTGTAATCTTAGTTAATAGCTAATTGCAACAAATAAACACATAAAAATACAGCATTTTGCGATATAATACACAATACCCACAAACTCCTAAAACTATTATCTAGCAATAGTTTAAAGTGTACAATATTTGTAATATATTAATTAAATGCTGTAAGTATTAGCTATTATTATAGCAGTCGCTATAATTAATTGTTATAACTAAACATACCATTGCCTCATTCATTAATTAAAAGCAGGGAAAATATTTAAATAAATCCTAACTGTAATAACAATTATACATAAAAATTAACACTTAAACTAAGTAAAATATAAGTTTTTAAATCAATAAAAATATTTGGGCGTAGTAAAATAAGATAACAGTTCTATAAAGCCATAAATCTATGACAAAACCAGCAGATATTGGCGGCAAACGTTTAATCAGTTTAGCTCCAGAACTATGGGTGCAATGGGTGACAAAAATACCCAAAGTAGAAGTCCGAGATATCATCTCCTCAGAATTTCAATGGGTGAGCCGGGAAAGTGATGTACTTTTGCGTGTTTACACAGAAGAATATGGGGAATTTCTATTACTCAATGAATTACAATTACGTTACAATAATCAAGTGCCCAGAAGAATCAGGGCCTATTCAGCATTAGCGGAAGAACGTTATAAAGAGCCGATATATCCGGTACTGATTAACATCTTACCTAATAGCCCTTCTGAATCTATTCCCACCAGTTACCAATCCGAATTTAAAGGCTTAATAGCCCGTCAAGATTATCATGTAATAAATCTGTGGGAAGTAGATGCAGAAATAGCATTTCAACAGCCATTACCAGCGTTACTTCCTTTTGTCCCAATTTTAAAAGGAGGAGGAGAAGAATCAACAGTAAAAAGGGCTGTGGAAACTTTGCGAAATAATCAACAATTAAGTGAATTAGAACCATTACTAGCATTTTTTGCTACATTTGTGTTAGAGATTCCTTTAATTCAGGAAATTATGAGGTGGGATATGGCAATATTGCGAGAATCACCTTGGTATCAAGAAATTTTGCAACAAGGCATACAACAAGGTATGCAACAAGGTATGCAACAAGGCATACAACAAGGTATGCAACAAGGTATGCAACAAGGTATGCAACAAGGTATGCAACAAGGTGTGCAACAAGGGTTATTATCTGGCATTGCATTAGGTTTAGAATTAAAATTTGGTGTGGAATCATTACAAATTATGCCAGAAATTCGCCAAATTCAAAATGTGGAAAAATTAGAAGCGATTCAACAAGGTATTAAAATCGCTAATACTTGGGAGGAATTGCGAGAAATTTATCGTTAAACATGAAAAACCGGAGGGATAAATTAATTTATATAACTCCGGTTTTATATATAGCATTCCCTAGTAATTTTAAGACAATTGATGAAGCTATTTGTTAATAATTTTCTATTCAGATTAGGTGTCAAATTATCATTATAAAAAACTTAATCCTAAATTATTAATACGATGTCAAAAAAATTCAGAAACCAAGGTTTTTGGACAAGATATTTTTATTAAAACAAAAACTTTCTCTTTTAACTCGGTTTCTTATTTTTTTTCACAAGCCCTAAATTGCAAATTTTTAAGTAGCGTAAAACAGATTTGCCTAATTACCTTGTTTCATAAGCACTATGCTCAATTACAAATTCTCTAATTCTAATAAAAATTAATCTTTTTTAACCACTGTAGAATAATTATCAAACCAGCCTCGCCGCCAGAAAAAGTAAATTAAACTACTAGCAATAATTAACATCAGCATCCAAAAAGCAGGATAACCCCAATACCAGTTTAATTCAGGCATATTTAACGGAGATTTTTCGGTATTAAAATTCATTCCATAAACTCCAGCAACAAAAGTTAAGGGAATAAAAATAGTTGACATTACTGTAAGAAACTTCATTACTTCATTCATTTTATTACTTACCGAAGAAAGATAAACATCCATTAAACCGGCGGCTATTTCTCGGTAAGTTTCCACTATATCCATTACCTGTACAGTATGATCATAACAGTCACGGAGATAAACCCTAACTTCATCGCTAATTAAATCATTACTATCTCGAATTAAAGAGTTAATAGCATCTCGTTGCGGCCAAATCGCCCGACGTAAAGTAAGTAATTCTCGTCTAATTTCATAGATTTTTTCTAAAGTCGATCGAGTAGGATTAGCTACTACTTCATTTTCTAAATCTTCTATTCGTTCGCCGTATTCTTCTAAAACCGGGAAAAACCCATCAATAATTGCATCTAAAAGAGAATAAGTTAAATAATCACTACCATGTTTACGGATAGTACCTTTATTATTACGGATGCGATCGCGTACTGGGCCAAAACAATCATGTTTCGGTTCTTCTTGCACAGTTAATAAATAATGCCTACCTAAAATAAAGCTAACTTGTTCTTTATAAAAACTCTCAGCGTCAGGAGTTAACATCACCATCCAGGCAATAATTATTAATTGTTCATCATATTCTACTACCTTGGGGCGTTGGGGTACATTTACCACATCTTCCAAAGCAATAGGATGTAAATTAAATACGGTGCCTAAACTCCGCCAGGTATCTTCATTTCCCAAGCCTTGCACATCCACCCAAGAAACAGACTCGGTATCTAAATAATTAGCACAATCATCGGGATTAATAATTTTTAATCGAGTAGCTGTAGATTCGTTATAGTCAATTAAAATAATATCTGGAGGTGGGGCATTTTCTTCTAAATCAAGTTCACCAGGAATACTGCCGGGTTCATCATAGAAATAATCAATATAAGATTCTTCTTCCTCTTCTGGTTGATAATTAGGGATAAAAGGTGTCTTGAGGGGTAAAGACTGCTCTGGCATAGTGTTCTCTCCCAATATTTGCCTGCTTATCAGCTATTTTCATTACTGTAGCTAATTATTACCTAATATTTTTCTATTTTTTTAATTTCCTGTAATAAATGTGAATAATCATACTAAGTTTTATAAAGAGAAATGAAAGTAGCTGGCAAAAGGCGATCGCCAATATAAAAAAGCAGTCTGTCCAAAAGACAAACTGCTGGAAAAATTACTAGTTAAAAATTACTAGTTAAAAATTTACTAATTAAAAATTAGTGGCGATCGACTACATCATGCCCATGCCGCCCATGCCGCCCATGCCGCCCATGCCGCCCATGCCGCCCATATCAGGCGCAGCAGATTTTTTCTCTGGTTTTTCCACAACTAAAGCTTCAGTTGTTAAAACCATACCAGCAATAGAGCCAGCATTTTGTAAAGCGGAACGAACTACTTTTGCCGGGTCAATAATACCTGCGGCAATTAAATCTTCATATTTATCTGTAGCAGCATTGTAACCGATATTAAAATCAGTAGCGCGAACTTTTTCAACAACTACCGAGCCTTCTACACCAGCATTATCTGCCATTTGACGCAGGGGTGCTTCTAAGGATTTAGAAACAATATCAGCACCGATTTTTTCTTCTTCATTTAGATTGGGTTTTAACTCTACCACTTTACCTGCGAGGTGAATTAATGTTGTACCACCACCAGGAACTATACCTTCTTCTACCGCAGCTTTAGTGGCGTTGAGAGCGTCTTCAATGCGTAATTTACGGTCTTTTAATTCTGTTTCGGTAGCAGCACCAACTTTAATTACTGCCACACCGCCAGCTAGTTTAGCAATACGTTCTTGCAGTTTTTCTTTATCGTAATCTGAGTCAGTTTCTGCTAGTTGCTGACGAATTTGGACAATGCGTTTTTCTACATCTTTTTTGTGTTCACCAGCAGCAACGATGGTAGTATTTTCTTTGGTGACTGTAATTTTGCGAGCAGTTCCTAACATATCTAGGCTAACTGCATCTAAACTTAAGCCTATTTCTTCTGAAACAAGTTGACCGCCAGTAAGTACGGCAATATCTTGTAACATAGCTTTGCGGCGATCGCCAAAACCTGGTGCTTTAATAGCAATAGCATTTAAAACACCACGAGCTTTATTAACTACTAAAGTAGCTAAAGCTTCGCCTTCTACATCTTCTGCAATTACTAACAAAGGTTGTCCAGCACGGGCAACTTTTTCTAATACAGGAACTAAATCTTGAATGACGTTAATTTTTTTGTCAGTAATTAGAATACGAGCATTTTCGTATTCTGCTAACATTCTTTCTTGGTCAGTTACGAAATAGGGGGAAATATAACCTCGATCGATTTGCATCCCTTCCACAACATCTAATTCTGTGGTAAGAGATTTTGATTCTTCTACGGTAATAACGCCATCTTTAGTAACTTTTTCCATTGCTTCGGCTATCATTGCGCCGACTTCTGGATCGTTACCTGCGGAAACTGTGGCTACTTGGGCGATCGCTGCACCTTCTACGGGTTTTGCAGCCTTTTCAATTTCTTCTACTAAATAGGCAATTGTTTTATCAATTCCTCGTCTTACTGCCACAGGATTTGCCCCAGCAGCTACATTTTTTAAACCTTCTTTAATCATCGCCTGCGCCAAAACAGTCGCCGTAGTTGTCCCGTCGCCTGCGATATCTTTAGTTTTTGATGCTACTTCCCGAATTAATTGCGCCCCTGTATTTTCTAGGGGGTCTTCTAGTTCAATTTCCTTGGCAATAGTAATACCATCGTTAACAATATGGGGGGCGCCAAATTTCTTTTCTAGCACCACGTTGCGACCTTTTGGCCCCAAGGTAATTCGCACGGCATCTGCTAGGGCATTTACGCCCCTTTCTAGCGATCGGCGGGATTCTTCATCAAATGCAACTATTTTGGCCATATTTAATTAATCCTTGAACTCTTCACCTAAATAATTTAGCACTCTAATTCACTGAGTGCTAAAAATGACCCATCCAAATTTAGCAGGCATAGTTTTTTCTGTCAAATATTTATTTTGGTTTGGGCATGGGGCATGGGGCATGGGGCATGGG